>JAJCYN010000292.1 GCA_029262915.1 Flavobacteriales bacterium | reverse complement strand
GTTTCTACCAGTGCCATAACGAGTACTAATATATTAGGAAATTACCAAACAGGTATAGTTACTGCGGGAACCTATAATGTTACTTATTCTAAATTTGGATATGAAACAAAAACTATTACCGGAGTAGTGCTTACTTCTGGTAATACTACAACGTTGAATGTAGAGTTAAAACCTTTAGTATCATTTACATTACAAGGTCAGGTAATAGAGACTTCTACTTCCAACCCTATTCCAAATGCTAAAATTAAGATATGGAGTCCGGCTTTTACTATCACAGTACAAACTGATATAGCGGGCAATTTTTCGATACCTGGGTTTATAGAAGGATTCTATGACGTTTTTGTTGGGAAATGGGGTTTCAGTCAATTATGTCTAAATAATCAAAACCTTGCAACATCAGGAAATCCTCATATTTATCAATTGGCAACTGGTTATTATGATGATTTTATTTTTGATCATTCTTGGTTTACTACTTCTTCAGCTATTTCTGGAGATTGGGAAAGAGGAATTCCTATAGGAACATTTTCTGGGGGAGGTACTCCTGGAAACCCTGGTAACGATGTAAGCAATGATTGTGGTGGTGAAGCTTATGTAACTGGAAACGGAGGAGGAAATGTTTGGACTGATGATATAGATGGAGGAACGGTTGTTTTAATTTCCCCTGTTTTTGATTTATCGTCTTATTTGGACCCTTTCGTAAACTTTAGTCGTTGGTTTTACAATGCAGGTGGAGCTGGAACTCCAAATGATTCTGTAATTGTAACATTATCTAATGGAGTAACTTCTAGTGTTATTGATTTTGCCGATGTAAATGACCCCGATGTATCGACTTGGGTCACTAAATCAAAAAGAGTATTGGATTTTATGTCTTTAACCAATAATATGCAAATTACTGTTAGGGCAATAGATCAATCTCCAGGAAACTGGACAGAAGCTGGGTTTGATAAATTTGAAGTTGTTGAAATGGGAGCAGTTGGTATTGCAGATAATATTTCTAAACCCACTCTTTCCATTTATCCAAATCCGTTTAATGATGAGTTAACTATTAATTTGAGTACCATAATTGAAAACGTACGCGTTGAAATTTATGAAATTACTGGTAAGAGAATTGAAAGTATAGCGTTTAACAATACTTCATTAATCCATTTTAAAAATAGCTATAAAAGGGGCATTTATTTTATAAATGTTTATGGTGATGGAGAGTTGATTAAAACTAAAAAAGTGGTTAAGTTTTAATTTTCGAGTACAGTTGTTAAATTTCTAGTAACTTTAAAGTGTTTTTTACTTAAAGATTATACCATGACTAGTTTTAAAAATTTTGTTAGTGTGCTTTTGTGCTTAATCGTATTTGGTGTAAATGCTCAGGTCAATTTTTTCAGAAATGATAATGTTGTTGTTTTAAAAAGTAATGGAGATACGCTAAAAAATCCTTGGGCAGGAGGGTTTAATTATGTGCAATTTTCTGAAATTGATTTAAATTTAGACGGAATTAAAGACCTTTTTGTATTTGATAAGCAAGACAATAGGATTGTTCCTTTCATAAATAATGGAGTTGCAAATCAAGTAAGTTATACTCATGCTCCTGAATACATACAAGATTTTCCTGACTTACATGATTGGGTATTACTACGTGATTACAATTGTGATGGTAAGATGGATATTTTTTCATATTCCTCTGGAGGAATGGCAGTGTATAAAAATACATCTACTACGAGTTTGACATTTTCTCTTCAAACAAGTTTATTGTTTTCTAATTTTCAACCAAATTTTATTAACCTGTTTGTGAGTATAGCAGATATTCCTGCAATTGACGATATTGACGGAGATGGTGATTTAGATATTCTAACTTTTAGCATAACAGGTTCTTATGTTGAATATCACAAAAATTTATCTATGGAAACTTATGGTACTTGTGATAGTTTGAATTTTGAGTTAAGAAATCAATGTTGGGGTTTTTTTAGAGAAAATTTTAGTAGCAATAGTGTTACACTGTATGATACGTGTACCTTTAATGTTACTAATCCTGAGAAAAATGAAGGAGGAAATAAGCATGCTGGGTCAACCCTTTTAACTTTAGATGTTGATTCTAATAATACGAAAGATTTGGTACTTGGCGATGTTTCTTTTAACAACTTATTGTTACTACGGAATAACGATACTAGTCTTAATTTAACCGCTTCATCAATGATTAACCAGGATAGTCTTTTTCCTGCGAATAATTTAGCTACTTCAGCGGTGGATATAAATGTTTTTCCAGCAGGATTTTATTTAGATGTAAATAATGATAACGTAAAAGATTTAATAGTTTCAAATAATTGTTTTTTTGGTTGCAAAAACAGTGATAATGTATGGTATTATAAAAATAATGATGCCGATAACTATCCAGATTTTGATTTATTAAATACAAGCTTTTTACAGGATGGAATGATTGAATTGGGAGAAGGAGCTCATCCCGTATTTTTTGATTATAATGTTGATGGATTGATGGATATTGTTAGTGGTAATTATGGTGATTTTGATCCATCAGTAGGTGTATTGGGTTATAAATCGGCATTGCAGTTGTACGAAAATGTTGGAACTCCATCAATTCCTGCTTATCGGTTAGTAAATAGTGATTTTGCTAATATTTCCACAATGAATTTGGATTTGGCTGGAAATCAACCCACTTTAAGATTAATACCAACTTTTGGAGATGTTGATGGAGATGGAGATATGGATATGATTGTGGGTGATTATTTTGGACACCTACATTATTTTACAAATACAGCTGGTGCTGGCAATACTGCTACTTTTGTATTAACTACACCAGAATATTTTGGTATTGATATTGGAAACTATGCCTCACCTCAGTTAATAGATTTAGACAGGGATAATTTGCTAGACTTAGTAATAGGAAATAGAAACGGTTATATTAGTTATTACAAAAATTCGGGAACCGTTAGTTCCCCCATTTTTGATTTCCAAACAGATTCATTAGGATATGCTAAAACTAGGAGGTATAATGAATTTAATGGCAATAGTACTCCATTCATTTTTGATGATGCTGGAACCTATAAAATGATGGCAGGGGCAACAAATGGATATTTATACTATTATGATAATATAGATGGAAATTTAGGAGGGACTTTCAATTTAATTGACTCAATGTATTTAAATATTTGGGAGGGAAGCCGTTCTTTTGTTAGTTTAGCTGATGTTACTAATAATGGGGAATTAGATATGTTGGTTGGTAGTTTTTCTGGAGGTGTTGCTTTTTATAAAGGAGGTTTAAACATTTCTGTTACACCAAATGGAGGTGAATTAGAAACGATTAATATTTATCCAAATCCAACAAAAAATAATATTACCATTGATTTAGGAAATAATGATTTAAATAATTCTACTATTAGAATTTCTGATATGCTTGGCAAAGTAATAAATACACAAAAGCCAAATCATAAAAGCTTAACTATTGACTTAGCTAATTACGCCAGAGGAGTTTATTTAGTACAGTTTTCTAATGAAATTAGTAATGTTGTTTACAAAATAATTAAAGAGTAGTAAGTGTTTTATTGTGGAGCTTGAAAATTTGGATTCGAAATAAAATCATTATCACTTAACGATAAAAGAAATGCCTTTAAGTCAGCCTTTTCAGAAGGAGTCAATTGAGATCCACCTTGTCCAATTAATTGCATTAGCGGATCTATAGTAGGTGAGTTAACTAGGCCAGTACTATATTGATCTATTACTTCATCTAATGTAGCAAATCTTCCATCATGCATATAAGGAGCGGTAAAAGCTAAATTCCTTAAAGATGGAGTTTTAAATTTACCATTGTCAGCAGGGTTTCCTGTTATTGCCCCTAATCCTAAATCAGTAAATGTAGCATCTAAACCATTATTATGAAATAGGTTGTCTGTCCATAAAGGATTAGTAGCACTACCATGACAATGAAAACAATCTCCTTTAAGAGAATTCATGAAAATATCAAAACCACTAGACTCTGATGGAGTTAAAGCTATTTGATTCATTTGGAATTGGTCAAACCTTGAATTAGCAGAAATAAGTGTTCTCTCAAATTGAGCAATTGCCATAGTAACTAAATTAGAGTCTATAATAGTAGTTCCAAAAGCATCATTAAACATATCAGGATATATTGCGTCTGCTTGTAGGCTTGCAACGGCATTATTCCATGTGTTATTCATTTCAATAGGATTTACAACTGGACCTAAAGCTTGATTTTCTAAACTGTTTGCTCTGCCATCCCAAAAGAACTTATTATTCCAATTCCAAGCAGCATTAAAAATAGCCATTGAATTTCTATTTCCTTGAAGCATAGTGATTCCTGTACTAAATTGATTGGTGTCTGTGAATGCTAGTTCAGGAGCATGGCAAGTAGCACAAGCTTGAGTTCCGTCTCCAGATAAAATAGGATCATAAAATAATTTTCTTCCTAATGCTATTCCTTCAATAGTTTGAGGGTTATTTACTGGAATTATTGGAGGATTAATGAATTGTAAAAATAATTGAGGAATTTGCAAAGGGGAAAGTGTAGGAGTGTTAGCTTGCTGGTTTAAAGGTTCGGGTATAGGAACCGATTCTTCTTTTTTAGAGCATGAAAAAAGAGAAAGAAAAATAATAGATACTATGGTATATACAGTTTTGCTCAAGAATTATTTATTAAAAGACAAAGTTAACTAGTGAACAGTGATGATAAAATGATATTTATCATCACTATTTATCATATTATTTATTGCTTTTGAAATACAGATCCCAGGCTAAATACATTATAACCATTGGTCTGCATCATTTTCTGAACAGTGTAATTCATCATTAAATTAGTATGATTTGTATTTAAATCCCAGGTATTAGGGTTTCTAAACCATTCAGCAATATTCATATTAATGTTAATTGATACATTGTGTTGGTTAAAAGAAACCGCACCTAATCTAATGGAAATGTGGTTTTGTTCATGATTACCCATATTACTTGCTGTTCCATTATGAAAAGCAAAGGAAGAATCAGCACCGTTGAGTTTATATCTTCCTTCAAATTGCATATTATGATAACCACCTCCAATCATAGCGGGCCAATTCCAGCTGGCTGAATTCAAATCGATATAATTACCAGCATTATCAGTAGTATCGAAACCAAAGTTAAATCCAATTCCAGCATAAGAACCTAACCCTAACGCTCCAGGTGTATAGTTTAAACTCATAATATCGGTCAAATCTATTAATTGATAACCAGGGAATACAATGCTGTCACCACTTGTAGTGTATAGTTTAATGTCAGAAATTAAATACCTTAATTTACTAATACTCATTGTATCTCCATTAGCATTAATAAAATTAAATTGGTTAAAATTAGCTGCAGTAACGGGAACACCATCGAAGTTATGAGAGAAATTAAAATTTAAGTGAGTTTCTAAATGTTCCTCAGTTTTTACTTCGTCATAAGTACAAGAACCATCATCTTTTTCGGCTTCAATATCAAAATTATTAGCAGCAGGATCAGTACATCCTTCATTTTTAGAGCATGATATTACTCCCAGTAAAAGTATAGTAATAGTTAGAATAAAAAATATTTTTCTCGTTTTCATCTTTGTTTTCAATAAGGTTATCAAACAAAGATAATGATAAAATATTCAA
>JAJCYN010000291.1 GCA_029262915.1 Flavobacteriales bacterium | reverse complement strand
AAGAAGAGTTCATCGTGTCTTATCTCAACCATTCTTTGTTGCAGAACAGTTTACTGGTTTAGCAGGAGTTTTAGTTCCTATTGAAGATACTATTAAAGGATTCAATATGATTATGGATGGTGAAGTGGATGAATACCCAGAAGCAGCATTCAACTTAGTAGGAAACATAGATGAGGCTATTGAGAAAGGTAAGAAAATGTTAGCTGACGCTTAATTAAAGGATTACAACAATGCAATTAGAAATAATTACACCAGAAAAAAATGTTTACGAAGGAGAAGTTGAATTAATCAACCTTCCTGGTTCTGATGGTTCATTTGGTTTGTTAAATGATCACGCACCATTGGTTTCTACACTTAAAGAAGGAGAAATTAAAATTGTTGCTAATGGCAATGAACAAACATTTCCCGTAAAAGGTGGTGTAGTTGAAGTAAACAATAATAAGGTTATTGTTTTAGCAGAATAATTAGCGTTTCACAATATTAAAAAATGACCGTACAACGTACGACCATTTTTTTGTCTTGAAAAACAGCGTTTTAGTGCTGTTTTAGAAAAGGTAATATAGTGCGAAGTAATACACTGAACGCCACAAATAATAAGCATTTTAATGCATTTTTACACCTTGTTGGTAGTAGTTTTTTTATAATTCTTCTACGAGTTCAATATTATTTCCACAGGTATCATTAAATACTGCATATTTAGTCGTTCCCATTGTAGATGGTTTTATACTAAATTCTACTCCAAGTTGCGTCAATCGTTCATATTCTTGATCAACATTGTTAACGTCAAATTGTGTATATGGAATGCCAGCTTCCATTAACGCGTCCTGAAACACTTTTGACGGCTCAAAATGATTCGGTGCAGGTTCCAATAATAGCTCTGGTCCATCTTGAGCTTCTTTTGAAACTATGGTCAACCATCTATTTCCGCCTTCTAATGGTTTGTCCTTCTTTTTTATGAAACCCAATTTTTCTGTGTAAAATTTCAATGCTTTTTCTTGGTCTCGAACTGGAATACTAATTAATGTTACTTTCATTTCTGATATTTTTTTAATTCACTTTGCAAATTTCAAGATTCAGAATTTAATATGCTTCTTGAAAGTTGCTCTTTTGAAATTCACTTGGTGATTTTCCTGTTTTGGATTTAAATAAAGTGCTGAACGAACCTAAACTTTCAAATCCAACAGCAAAACAAGTTTCAGTTACCGACATTCCAATGCTTAGTTGTTCCTTAGATTTTTCAATTCGTTTGTTTATTAAGTACTGTCTTGGTGTTAGTCCATAATGTTTTTTGAATAAGCGTAACAAATGGAACTTGGAAACGAAACGTAAATGGGATAATAAATCCAAATTCAAATCAGTGTCATAATTGTTGTCAATATAGTTTCTGACGCCAATTACAGTCTGAACTTGCTCTTGGTTCGAGTAAATAATACCATTAATCCTATTCAATTCTTTTTCGTAAAATGTCATTCTTACGGTTTCTTACATTACTGCCAATAAGCGAATAAAGTGCATATGTACTTTATTCGCATTATGTGTTTAGCTCAAATTTAACAATTCAATAGGACTTTTTATTGTTTTAATATTGTTAAGGGCTACTTATGTGTAATCTTCGGTTGTTCTTGAATACCGGAAAGATTAAATGAGATAGGGTCAATTGATAGATTATAATTTATTATCACTTATAGCGTTTGATTTTCCTAATTTTACCCTTATCAAAAAAATAACGTGCTACTCAAAATAAATATCATTACAGATTATCCGCTTTGGTTTAGCATCTTTTGCATTTTGCTTGGAGCAGTTTATGCTTTTATACTCTATCGCAAAGAAGAAAAGTTTAAAGACCTTTCTATCTGGTTAATAAGGTCAATGGCTTGTTTTCGATTTTTATTGGTAACCATTTTAGCTTTTTTATTATTGTCTCCCTTTATTAAAACACTATTTAATAAAGTAGAGAAACCAGTTATTATTATTGCTCAAGATAATTCTTCATCTAATTTATTGAACAAGGATTCGGACTTTTATAAGAATGAATATTTGGATAAACTAAAAGTATTGAAAAACAGTTTAGAGGAAACTTATGAAGTCAAAACCTATACTTTCGGAGAGAATTTAGAGGAGGGTAGTAAAGTTGATTACGCTAAAAAAATCACCAATTTATCCAATGCTTTTGATGAACTCAACAACAAGTTTTACAATAGAAATGTAGGGGCATTAATTTTAGCTTCTGATGGTATTTTTAATCAAGGTTCAAACCCTGTTTTTAATTCAGGGATTGAATTTCCTATTTATACGATTGCTTTAGGAGATACTTCTGTTCAACGTGACATTATCTTAAAAGAAGCACTTCATAATAAATTAACTTTTTTAGGCAATCAGTTTCCTATAGAGATAGCTGCGGAGGCTACTCAGTGTATCAATCAGAAAACACAATTAACGATAACCCATAATGGTAAACAATTGTTTAGCAAACAGTATGATATTAATTCAGAACGTTTTTCAATTAATGAAAACGTATTGTTCGAAGCTGAAGAAGTTGGTGTTCAGCATTACAAAATTTCTTTATCTACGGTTAAGGGTGAAATCAGTTATGTTAACAATGTAAGGGATATTTACATAGAAGTTTTAGATGGTAGACAGAATATCCTCATTTTAGCGAATGCTCCACATCCCGATGTTAAAGCATTAAAATTGAGTATAGAGAGTAACGAAAATTATAAAGTAACCAATCAGCTAATTAATGAGTTTGATGGTAAAACGGAGCCTTATAGCTTAGTTATTGTTCACCAAATTCCAAATAACATAAGTCCTTCATTAAAAAAAGTAATAGAAAGCAATATTTCAATATTTTACATTTTAGGAAACCAAACAGCTATACCTAAATACAATAGCTTGAATTTAGGATTAAACATTGCTAAATCGAGAAATAAGTTCAATGAAATATTACCTGCTGTTGCTGATAATTTTCCATTGTTTACGCTCTCAGAAAATACCATTAAAAACATTAATAGTTTGCCACCTGTAATTGGTCCTTTTGGTACTTACCAACTAAAAACCAATGGATATGTGTTGCTAAACCAGAAAATAGGAAGTGTAGAAACAGATAATCCATTGATGGTTTTTTTCCAAAACAGCGGAAAGAAATCTGCTGTGTTGGCTGCTGAAGGAATTTGGAAATGGAGAATGCAAGATTTTCTCAAAAACAAAAACCATCAGGCTTTTGATGAGTTTATAAATAAAACGGTTCAGTTTTTATCAGTTAAAGAAGATAAGAGCAAGTTTAGAATATTTACCAAAAACAATTATTTTGAAAATGAAGAAATTCAATTTAATGCTGAGTTATATAATGATAGTTATGAATTAGTAAATGACCCAGAAATTAAAATTGATTTGTATGAAGAAGATGGAGATAAATACAATTTTGTGTTTAATCGAACGACTACATCTTATATTTTGAATGCCGGAATTTTGCCTGCTGGATTTTATAATTATAAAGCCAGAGTGAAATTAGGGACAAAAGATTATGTGGAAACTGGTAAATTTCAGATAAGATCTTTATTGCTAGAAGCTAATAATACAGTGGCTAATCATCAGTTATTACAAAATATATCTGAGAAATTTGGTGGAAAATTATATTATCCTCAACAGATGGAGAATATTTCAAAAGCAATAAACACCAATAATGACATTGCTTCTATCATTTATGAAGAAAATGATTTGAAAGAGCTCATCAGTTTAAAATGGATCTTTTTTGTGTTATTAACCTTATTAAGTTTGGAGTGGTTTTTAAGAAAAAGAAACGGAGCTTATTAATATGAATCCTTCAACAATATTTAACATCATTATTGTCATTATCGTTCTAAATTTTTTATTAGAAAGATGGTTAGATTGGTTGAA
>JAJCYN010000290.1 GCA_029262915.1 Flavobacteriales bacterium | reverse complement strand
GGAATAGTAGCGACTTGCTACACCTGTCGAAAGATGATGAAACAAATGAAATGATAAAAAGAGCAACTCTTTTAGGTACAAAGGCTTTATAAGGTAATGGTTGATGTAAAGAAGCTGTAAAAGTTTTGTTGAATGATTTTTTGGAAAGAAAACATATCTCTTTAAGGGATGATAATTGTTTATGTCTACTTAAAAATATCTATTTTTATTAAAAATTTATTAGTCGCTGTTAAGTATTTTATATCATTTGTAAGTGGTTATTGGCATCTTATTGAAATGTTATATTTGAAGTAAACCTTATAGGTTGGATATGTTAGCTACAAGCAGAAAAAAATGACTGAAAAGATTGACGATAATATAATTGGATTTTATGCGAGCTTTAATATGGACGAAACTGACCAAGAATTAGTTAAATCTTACTTGTGGGGAGAAATTGGACTAAAAAGTAAACTGTCACACTTAAAATGGAGAAATTACGGTGAAGGATTACAAATAATTTTATTTCAGGTCTATGTTAATCCAATTCCCTACGAAAGAAATAATTTAAAAGAGATTGAAAATTACAGACCAAAAGAAAAATCAATCGGAATTCCAGTAATTCTTGATAATGATAATTTCTTCAGATTATATGAAAATGACAGACAACAATTTTTTGCGGAAACAATTATTGACAAACTCGGATTAGTGGAACTAAAAGTAAAACGGAATAAATTAGAATTTGAAATTTCACAACTAATAGCTGATGTAAAAGAATCGTTGAATTATCAAAAAACAGAAAAAAAACCAGTAGCTAACACGGTATGCAAACAGGGCAAATCGTGGTTTAAGAAACTGTTGGGAAATTAACCAACACCGCCAAATCGTTCCTTAGGTTTTTAAGAATGAATAAATTAAAAACAACGTTTTGGCTCAGTGCAAACTTAAAAGTTTATCGCTTTCTACTGCCCTACTTGCCATATACTAAGCGTTGTAAAACATGTCCCTTAACGAACATAGAATATAAATGAAAAAACACATAATACTATTATTAGTTACATTATTGACACAAACCGTATTTAGTCAAAATTTTGAATTCACAATAGAAGGAAAACAACTGACAGTAGTTGAAAAATATGACAGCGGTAAGAAAAAGGCTGTATCAAACTACATTGGTAAAAAATTAGAATCTGTAAATGAGAATAATTTTCAATCTGCTGTTGATTCAAAACAGATAAAACTTCACGGAGAATTTATTAAATACTATGAAAATGGACAAATTAAATTAAGAAGTTCATATAAAAAAGGAACTCAAGATTATAGTATTCAAGAAATGTACACCTCAAATGGTGAAAAAATTTTTACGATTTGTGATGTAATGCCCAAATATAAGGACGGACAACAAGCACTTTTTGAAACTATTTCTGCCAAGGTAAAATCACACCCAAAAGTCTCCGCTATGGGAGTTGTTTTTGTTAGCTTTATCATTGACAAAGAAGGACGAGTAACTGAAGTTGAATGCCTAAGAGGACTTAATACAGAAATAGATAGTATTGCTGTTGAGGCAGTTAAAGGGTTAGGATTATTTACACCTGCAATGCAGCAAGGGAAGTCTGTAAATTGCGCATATAACTTACCTATTCGGTTTGAAAAATAACGTTTTACAACATTCCTCACATCACGAAATCGAGATTAATTTCTACAGATAACGTGAAAAATTCAGAGGATTTTTAAAAATAATTCAGCTTTAAAATAGCTGAATTAACTATGAACAAAGGAATACAGAACAAAAACAACAAAATTTGACGTTAGTCAGAATTCTATATATAATATGCTCTGCTGCTAGCTTTTTAGCTTTGTGAAACTTGGGCAGTTTATGCCATAATTTTTGCTAGTGCTTTTTAATAACAAATTAGCAAGTTGTATCCTTGCTTTGGTTCTGTTTATTTGGTTATTACTAAACTGGAACTTTGGCAAAAATTATTACTTTTATCAGTACTTGAAACAGCACAGCACGTTTCATACATATCGTTACCTGCATGTAGCAGACCGAACGCAACGACATTTGAGATAAGAAATAACATATGAAAAAAATCAATTTCTATAATACAGGACTTTCATTAGGACTAATTCCAATAATTGGACTTGGACTAATCTTGTTTATTGTTTGGTTTGGGCTGACTTTTTTTGCTCACGACATTGACATTGATGGAATCGGGTTTTTATACATTATGGCCTCTATTCCAGTTGTGTTTGTTGGTTTCGTTTTGACAATTATTTCAATTTTTAAAAATGAAAACAAGACAAAATTCAAACCTATAATCGGTGTGGTTTTAATAATGCTCAACCTTCCTATATTAATTTGGATTTTAAGAACACACGGAGAAATATCGGGAAGAGCTTATTTAAAAGTGATAAATAATTCCGACTTCAATATTGACAATATAACAATTAAGGAGCCTGATAATAAAAAAGACTTTGGTGCATTGAGACAAGGCAATAGTAAAATTATTTACTTTAACCCAGACTATTCTTCTCCAGACGGAATGACATATCCGGGAATTGGAGAAAATTATATCCTTTTGACAATTGACCAAAAAACCACAGACAAAAATTTGCCTATAATTCACCCTGGAGAAACACATAAAATCAATATTGACAAAAACTTAAATTTGTCGAATATACAATTGAATAAAATTGAGTTTAATAAATGAACAAACAGCAACAAGACAGAACACCAGCAGGTAATAAATGCATCATTATTAAGTTTAAATCATACACTCATATTTTAATCTTTAGACTAATGACGAAATTTATTCCTCTCTTTATTATTTTACTAACAAGCTCCGTATCAGTCTTGTCTCAAAGCAAAATATTGGATAAACCTTGGATAAGAGAATCTTCTATTAGACATAATAGTTCCTACGTGCATTATAAATACAGAAATTCAATGTTTGCGATTGGACAAACGGACATAAAAGAACCTAATACCAAAATTGATTCATTACTGAATAACACTTATAATCAATTTTCAAGTTCTCCATTAAAAATTGAAGATTGTGTTTATTTTAATCCATACAGTAAATTTATTTTTAATACTTCTTGGGTAGTGACAAAAAGTCTTTTTGAAGAAATTGATGAAACATGTTTTTATTTAAATAAAGTTAGTTATGAACCTCATAAACGAGATGAAAATAATTATAGATTTCCTAATTTAATTTCACCTTATTCTTTAAGGTTTTATGCAGATACAACTAACATTTCAATAACTCCAAAACAAACTGAAATGGTTTTGGACTCAAATATCAGTATACCTTTAGATAATTACTTAAAACCTTTTTATTTTAGAAAATACGAAGTGACTAATAAAGAATATAAAGAATTCGTGAACTGGGTTAGAGATTCCATTGCCAGACAAATGCTTTTCGATGGAGGGATGGATGAGTTTGGGCATTCAGATGTAGAAGAAGAAACTGGAGAGGAGATTGACCCTCCTTCCTTAAATTGGAAAACACCAATTCCTTGGGATTCACCCAAAGTAAAAGAACTGTTAGAACCTTTATACAGCAAAAACAATGAACGTTTTGCTCGACACAAAGGAATTGATTCAAGAAAATTAAATTATGTGTATTACTACATAAGTTACACAGAATGCCCAGATGGTAGCAGTAATTTTGTATGTCGAGAGGAAATAAATGTTTATCCTGATACACTTTGCTGGATACATGACTTTAATTGGTCATTTAATGAGCCTATGACTCAAAACTATTTTTGGCATCCTGCTTACAATGATTATCCAGTGGTTGGAATAAGTTATTACCAAGCAATAGCATTTTTACATTGGAAAACTCAACAACATCAAGCTGAACTAGATGCTAAAGGGATTCAATTAGAAGTTAAGTATGATTTACCTACCGAAGCGGAATGGGATATTGCTGCAACTGCAGAGATTGAGGATAAACATATCAACGTATATACTAAAAACTATTACAATTTAGCTGATAATAGTTGGGTCACAGACCTTTCTCTTAATCAGAACAATATGATTACTCATACTGACAGCACTAGAGGAAACAATCATTACATATCTACAAGAAATAATTTGTTGTCCGAAGAACTTAAAAAAAATTACAGATATAAAAGTGATTATAAAATTGATGGAGCTTTCCATACTCATAAAAGCAATATTAATCTAATAGGCAAAAAGAAGGAATTAATAGAGAGAAATGAATTAACGGATATTAATCAAGATGATTTAGGGATTTGTTTTATGGGAGGAAATGTTTCTGAATGGTTAAAAGAATCATATCAAGAAAATTGGAAACCAATATTTGATTTACGCCAAAGACTTTTAAAAACTTTTGATGATAAGGATATAGAAATTTTATCTCTGATAGAAAGGTATTGTGACCAAAAAAATCATCAAGATGGAAAACTTGTGAGAGGCGGAAATTGGTACGATGAACGATTCTCAAGTAAATTCGGAAAGAATGTGGAAGGCATAAATGCAAAAATATTTATTAGTCCTGACAGTACTTATTCTACTCTTGGATTTAGATACGTGATACATGTTCGTAAAATAAATTAAAACGAAAGCACAAGTCATGTATGAAAACATGCGGTTGATAGCTGTTTTGGTTACTTGAAACTTTAGTAGTTTTCGCCATAATTTTTGCTAGTGCTTTTTAAAAACAAATTAGCAAGGCATCCTTGCTTTGTAACTTGACAAGGTTTTCGCTACTAGTTGGTGCGGTTTCGGGGGATTCCTCACAAATATTATTACTTTTAAAGCGTTGAACAAACTTAACGCACATTACATATAGTAGCGTTGTATGACATTAAAGGACAACGAAAACTCAAATAAATAAACTAAATTTGCAACTACTTATAAAGTGATTTATGGCATCAAAAAACCAGAAAGACAAAGCAAGACAATACAAACGAACTACTGTTAGACGTTTGGACACTCTTTCTGGAAACGAATGCGCTAACCCAAATTGTCAAAAAAAATTAATAGCAGAGGATAACACCTCTATTGTTAGTAAAATTTGTCATATCGCTGCTGCAAGCAAAGAAGGACCTAGGTATGATAGTACAATGAATGATGATGAACGAAGAGGATTTGACAATCTAATTTTACTTTGTGATGAACATCATGTAATTATTGACAATAAAGAAAATGAAACTCTTTATCCTGCCACTCTGCTGAAAAATTGGAAAAGTGATCACGAAAAAAAGATTTTAGAATTAATATCAAGTAAAAATTTATTGTCTAAATATCCATTGTCGTTAAACAAAGTAATTAATGCCATTGGTAAGAAAATGGATGATCTCCTTAATCTATCTGAAGCTGTAAATGCTCCAAACACTGATTTGAAAATATCTTTTAACAATGTAAATAGATATAAGTCTATTATAAGAGAGTTTGCCCCATATCAAGGAAAACTAAACAAGATTTATGAAGAAATAGAAAAAGAGGGTTCAACAAAGAAAGAATTAGTATTGCATAATATTAAAAGAGTTTACCTTAATATTAAAGCAGATTACAAAAACATAGATGAAATTAGAATAAACGCTGACATAATTTTTGACAGAGTAATCGAAAAAATATGGAATAATATTGACAAGGCACCAAACAAGTTAGATGAATATGACCAAGAAACAATAGACTTTAGTTTAATGATTGTAATTGTTGATGCATTTATGCGTTGTAACATTTTAGAAGAACCCCCTAAAACTGTTTAAGATGATAGTAGATAAAAATACTAATCCAGAAAGAGATTTATACTATTTAGGTGGAGTTTTAATTGATGTTATTGAAAGTAAGAATAGCAGCGAAATTGACTATATGGATTTATACAAGTTGTTCAATCAGAAACAAGAAATTACTATAAATCTATATTCACTAGCTTTAGATTGGTTATTTATACTTGGACTCGTAGCTAAAGGAGAAAATGGTAAAATAAAAAAATGTTTTTAAAGAATCTTAAAATAGAAAATAAGCTTGGTATTATCCGTGAGATTGATTTCCATAAAGGACTCAATTTAATAGTGGATGAAACCCTTATAAGCAACAAAAAAACTACGGGCAATAATGTTGGTAAAACCACAGTATTAAGACTTGTTGATTTTTGTTTAGGTTCAAGTGGGAAAAATATTTATCAAGATTCTGAATTTAAAGAACAAGAAAATAGTACAATTAAGGATTTTTTGATTAACACAGAAGTTGTTATCACATTAAACATTGTGGACGACTTAGATTTTACTTCTGAATCAGTTCTTATAAAGAGAAATTTTTTAAAGTATAGCA
>JAJCYN010000289.1 GCA_029262915.1 Flavobacteriales bacterium | reverse complement strand
TTCCAATCCCATTAGAGATACAACCACACCAAATAATGCAACACCCTCAATAAGAGCTGCTGCAATTAGCATGTTTGTTTGAATTTTTGAAGTTGCTTCAGGTTGTCTTGCAATTGCATCCATTGCATGACCACCAATCTGTCCGATTCCGATACCAGCTCCGATTGCTGCTAAACCAGCTCCGATTGCTGCGATACTTCCTACCATAATTTTACTATATATTAATTAAACAAAAATTACAAATTAATGATGTTCTGCCACTGCAGAACCTATAAATAAAGCTGATAACATTGTAAAGACATAAGCCTGTAACAATGCAACCAACAACTCTAATACTGATATAAACAAGGTAAACGGTACAGATACCGCTGTACCAATTATTAAACTCTTAAATATAAATGTTAAGGATACTAAACTCAAAACAACAATGTGACCTGCAGTCATGTTTGCAAACAAACGAATCATTAATGCAAATGGTTTAGCAATAAGGCCAATAAGTTCAATTGGGATTAAAAATATTTTAATTGGAACAGGGGCTCCAGGCATCCAAAAAACATGTTTCCAATATTGTTTATTACCATTTAAATTAGTTAATAATAAAGTAATTGTAGATAGGACTAACGTAAAAGCGATGTTTCCAGTAACATTTGCACCACCAAAACCAGGGATAGGAATTAGTCCTAACAAATTATTAAAAAAGATAAAAAAGAAAGCAGTCAATAAAAAAGGTAAAAAACGCTTGTGGTGTTTTTCTCCAATATTTTGAAGAGCAATATCATCTTTAATAAATAAAACTAAAGGTTCCATAAAAGAAGCAATCCCTTTTGGAGCTTTAATTCCTCCTTTATAAGATTTTGCTGCTTTAAAAAATACTAAGCATAAAATTAGCATAGAAAGCAACATTGCAAAAACGTTTTTAGTAATGGAAATGTCTATTGGTCTTACATTAGTGACTTTACCTTTTTCATCATGAGATAGATGCTCCTCATTGGTATCTAACTGGTAGATTTTTTCGTGTAGGTTAACAAAATTCATCCCTTTTTTTGAAACAATGTGATGCCCTTCAACATCGTGATGAAATTCACTCGACATAAATGTAACGAGTCCATTATCTGTCCACAAAATTACAGGTAGGGGCATGGAAACTGCGTCATGTCCACCACCCCAAAAATGCCAACTATGAGCATCTGAAATATGTTCCATAATTGGAGGAACAGGATTGTATTTTTCGTCTTTTGAAGGTGCGTTTTTATGTTCTGTTTCATTAGCTAATAAGCTGAAAGAAAAGAACATAATTGCAATAGTAGTTAAAATGCTTCTCATTGAAAATGGTTTCAAGAATTTTTTAATTAAAAGTAATGTGCTTCAAAATTCGGTGCAAAACTATGGATTTATTCTAATCTGACAACTGATTTTCGACAGTTTTTTCAATAAATTTTTAAGGAGTTTTTAAGTGTAGACAAACTACTTCTTCAGACTGCCGACAAGCAGATAAACTTCGACAAAAAGGTAAATAAAAAAAGCAATAAAAAAGTGAGTTACATAATTAAACGTAATTCCTTTTTCTCCAAATATTAACGGTGCTAAGAAAACAACTACTACAACCATTTTAACAAAAACAGAGGCTAAATAGGCGAATCCAAATTTATCAGGATAACTAGATTTTATTTTTAACATAATTATAAAAAATACGAAAGTGATAATCACTAAAAAAAGATGTATTCTATGTATTCCTTCTATATGGTAAAAATCTCCCATTAATGGAGTGGCAAAATAATGCAGTAAAAAAAAGCAAATTGAAAAAGCCAGAAGCTTAAAATAGATGTTATTTGTCATTTTGCATATTAATAACTTGTCGTATTACCATAAACATGGCGATGCCTATTGATAATAATGAAAGTACTATGGTAAAAATTTGAGAATCGGGATTGAACATTTCGTCTAATTTTGTGCCTCCCCAAGCACCTAAACCAATAGTTGCTCCCATTTGAAAGGCCATTCCAGAAAACTTTACGTAATTATTAAGCGGTTTGGGCTTCTTCGAAGGTTTCTTGTTCTTCTTCATTTTGAATTCCTTTAACAACAGATCCCATATTACAAGATCCTGTGAAGCTAGCACCCGGATCAATTGATAATTTATTAGCATTGATATCACCTAAAATATTAGCTGTAGGTTTTAGCTGTAATAATTCTTTTACTGTAAGTTTAGCTTTTATTGTTCCAGAAATATCGGCATTCTTGCAAGTTACTTCACCATCTATAAGCCCATTAGAACCAACAACAACTTTTCCTTGAGAAACCAATGTTCCTTTTAATGTCCCGTCAATTCTAATATCTCCCGAACAGGTGACATCACCTTTAATTTCAGTTCCTTTTCTAATTATATTGATTGCCGGACTTTCTACTTCGTTATTTCTTGCCATCTGCTTTGAATTTTTCTTAAACATTAACTTTTAAGGTTTACTTAAAGCAAAAATAATCATTTTAATGATTAAAGTTCAACTTCAAAATTTTTCTTGAAAAAACTAACATAACCTTTAATGTCTTTATTCTTGTAGAAGAGTACAAAATTTTCTTTCGATATTAAAAAGTATTCGTATTCTTTTAAATTAAGGTCTTTTAGGTTGTCGTTATTTAATTTAAAGGATTTAAAATAATCAATAGCTGCATCATATCCTTTTAGCGGTTTTACAATAATTATTTGATTTAATGGATCTACAAAAATATTACTCACATTGTAGGTTTTCTCACGATAGTACTTTGTGTTGAAATCGGAGATGTCAATTTTATATTTGTTTGATTTATTATCCTTCCCAGGAACCACCACCACAAAGTTAAAATCTGCGTCAAATACATGGTTGTAAACTACCTCACTAGAAGTTTCTTCTGTACTTATTTTTATTCCTTTTTTAATAAGTTCTAGTATTCTTTTGGC
>JAJCYN010000288.1 GCA_029262915.1 Flavobacteriales bacterium | reverse complement strand
GTTTTTAGCATATCCTTCAAACAAAATACGTTCATGAGCCCTTTGTTGGTCAATAATTAAACTTCCAGATTTTAGCTGTGCTAATATATATTTTGAGTGTAACTGAATTAACGTTTGCTGTTCTGTTTCCTCATTATCATCCCAGTCAGGAGAAATAACTTGTTGTTCTTCATTTTTCTCCGTATGTTTAATTATTTCTTGTGTATCCTTATTAAAAGATTCATAAAGTGATTCCCAATTTTGAGTAGGCTTCTTACTGCGACTCTGATTAACATCGGATTTATTTTGTGGTGAAACTGTTTTCGTTTCAAACGGATTATAATCTCTATTTACTTTTATGCTAGGTGTTTTAATACTATCCGAACTTTTCATCAAAGGAACATTAAAGCTCGATTCTTGCTCAAAATCTAATGTTGGAGCAATGTTAAATTTACCCAAAGCCTGCTTAACTGCCGTCCTAACAATTGCATAAATAGCTCGTTCATCTTCAAACTTGATCTCCGTTTTTGTAGGATGAATATTGATGTCAATTTTTGAAGGATCAATTGTCAATTTCAAAAAGTAAGAAGGAAATTGGTCTTTACTTAATAGTTGATCAAAAGCATTCTGTACAGCGTGATTTAAATAAGCGTTCTTAATAAATCTATTGTTCACGAAAAAGTACTGTTCACCCCTGGTTTTCTTAGCAAACT
Source organism: Flavobacteriales bacterium (assembly GCA_029262915.1). GTDB lineage: Bacteria > Bacteroidota > Bacteroidia > Flavobacteriales_E > Vicingaceae. Next base: position 3,610 of record JAJCYN010000288.1, on the reverse strand, counting down.
CTGGTTTGCTTACAAACCCTTCCACACCAACTATATCAGTATTTTCAGTAACTGGAACTAATTTCTGATTGTATTTATCTCCAAAAACACCAACAATACGTTGTCTGAAACTTCCTTTCTTCAAATTAAAAACCTCATTACCGTTGTTGTACATACTAAACGTAATATCTGAGTGTACTAACGCAACTCGTTGAAATTCATCTATAATATGCCTTGTCTCAACAGGATTTGATTTTAAAAAATTTCTTCTGGCAGGAACGTTAAAAAATAAATTTTTAATAGAGAAAGATGTTCCTTTAGAACAATTACAAACCTCCTGCTCTTTCACCTGACTAGCCTCTATAACAATTTGAGTACCTAAATCATTATCTTCAACTTTAGTTTTTAGCTCCACTTGAGCAATTGCCGCAATAGAAGCTAATGCCTCACCCCTAAATCCTTTAGTGTTTATGTTAAACAAATCGTCAGCACTTTTAATTTTAGAAGTAGCGTGTCTTTCAAAACTTAAACGAGCATCCGTTTCTGACATTCCAAAACCATTGTCATTTACTTGAATCAATGCTTTTCCTGCATCTTTTATTACCAACGAAATAGTATCACTACCAGCATCAATTGCATTTTCAAGTAGCTCTTTTACTGCACTTGCGGGTCGTTGAATCACTTCTCCAGCAGCAATTTGATTGGCTACAGCATCAGGTAATAATTTGATAATATCAGACATTATTTTTCTAAACTTCGACTTACAAAACTACTAAGAAGAACAGAGTAATTTATGAAATCCTTCTGATTTGTTATTCGATTTAAGTTTTATTAACACATCAATGAAATTGACTACTTTCGCGAAGTATTTATCTTTTACAATGGCTAAAAAATTCAATTCGAGAAATAAAATTAAAAAAAATAGGCAGAGCACTTATTCAGTTACTACAGATAGTGAATTACTTGCTTTCTTATTAATTAATGTAAAAGATAAAAGTCGCAATAAAATAAAAGCAATGTTAACACATAGGCAATTTAAGGTTGGTGAAACAGTAACAACTCAATACAACCATCTATTAAAAAAGGGTGATAAAGTTACTGTAAGTTGGGATGGTGCTTTTAAAAAAGAAAGCTACGAAGGCGTTAAAATTATTTTTGAAGATGATGATATTATCGTAATTAATAAGCGGAGTGGTTTATTGTCAATAGGGTCCGAAAAAGAAAAAAGACAAACTGCATATCGAATTATTACCCATCACATTCAACAAGAAAATCCTGTAGCACGACTTTTTGTCATTCACCGATTAGATAGAGAAGCATCTGGATTAATGGTTTTTGCAAAAAACAAGCAAGCTCAAGTCAATTTAAAAGATAGCTGGCAAGAAACATTTTCAAAAAATCTTTACTTAGCAGTTACCGAAGGTACGATTGAAAAAGATGAAGATACCATCAGTTCATTTTTAAATGAAAGTAAAGCATTAATTGTCTATTCTGGTAACAATCCTAAAATGGGTAAAAAAGCTATAACACATTTCAATGTGGTAAAAAAGAATGAATTTTTTACTTTACTCGAATCTACTCAGGAAACAGAACGTAAACACCAGATTCGTGTTCATCTAAAAAGTATAGGACACCCAATAATTGGCGACAAAAAGTATGATGCTAAGAAAAACCCTTTAAATAGAACAGCCCTCCATTTAAGAAGAATTAATTTTATACATCCCTCGTCCGATCAAAAAATGGAATTCGAAACTAAAGTTCCAGAGGATTTCTTAAAGATTTTTAGACATAAATTCTATGAAAGTTAACCTATAGCTGATTAAAATAAGTTTTATTACTTTTATTAGGCGGTCACAATCAAATACTTAATGAAATTTTCTATCAAAAAAGCTTCTTTGTTAATTCTCTTGTACATTTTTTCAGGATTATTTAATATTGTTATTGCCCAAGATTCTTTATCTAATTTCTATCTTATTGATTCCATTAACCCCAATGAATTAGATATACACGAAAAATCATTGATTGATACCTCACTATCTCATTATCACAATGAAAAAAGTGATACAATACGATTAAAACACCTCAATCACATTATAGAAGAATCTAAAAATGATGCCATTTGGCCTCAATATAATTTGTTGATGCATCAATTGACAGAAGAGCATCTAACTAAAGATAATTTATCTGATACTGAAAAACAATTTTATAATGTACTAATTGGAGATGCTTTAAATAATATGGGATTCAATTATTTTCATCAAGGTCATATAGAAAAAGCACTTCAATTTTATCATAAAAGTTTAAATTTAAGAGAGAAAATTGGTGATAAAAAAGGCATTTCTAACTCATATACTAATTTAGGCCTTATCTATTCGAATCAAAATCAAGATGAAAAAGCATTAGAATATTTTGGCAAAAGTCTTGAATTATTACAAGCAATTAAATTTAATAGAGGCATAGCCAAAGCATTGATTAATATAGGCTCCATTTATGAAAGAAAAGGAGATTTAGAAAAGGCAAAAGAACATTACTTAAAAAGTTTAGAAATACGAACTGTAGGCAATTACAAAAATGGGATGGCTCAGGCTTTAAGTTATATTGGAACTATTGAAGAAAAGCAGAAAAATTTTAATTCAGCTTTAGCACATTATCAAAAAAGCTTAAAACTTGATATAGAAATAGGAGAAAAAAATGGTAGTGCCATAGCTTGTTATAAAATAGGCAAGCTTTATCTTCATTTAAATAATTTGAGCAAAGCAAAAATTCATGCCTCAAAAAGTCTTGAAATCAGTAGGGAAACTGGTTACCCGAAAAACATTAGAAATGCTGCCGAACTTTTAAAGAATATTTACATCAAAAGATCACAATGGAAAGATGCCTTGGTGATGTATGATTTATACGCTCAAATGAAAGATAGTATTAATAATGATCAAACCCAAAAAGCAACCTTACAGCAAGAAATAAAATACAATTATGATAAAAAAAAATTAGCTGACAGCCTTGATTTTGCTAAAAAAGAAACCATTAAAAATTTACAGATAAAAGAGCAAAAATCTACTATTGCTGCAGAGCGATCAGGAAAATATATGCTTTACGGAGGACTTGGATTTCTCATCATATTATTAGGATTAAGCTTTTATAGTATCTCTAATAAGCAAAAAGCCAACAAGGAAATTGCACTTCAAAAAGAAATAGTAGAAAAAAAGAATACCGAAATTACCGATAGTATTCAGTATGCCAAACGAATTCAAAATGCAATTCTTCCGCCAAATAAAGTAGTAAAAGAATATTTGAAAAATTCTTTTATACTCTATAAACCTAAAGACATTGTTGCAGGAGATTTTTATTGGTTGGAGTCCATTAAAAAAGAACGTCATTCCGAACTTGTTTCGGAATCTCCATTAAAAAAGACCCTGAACCAAGTTCAGGGTGACGATATTATTTTATTTGCAGCAGCAGATTGTACTGGACATGGGGTTCCTGGAGCAATGGTGAGTGTTATTTGTAATAATGGTTTAAATAGAAGTGTTAGGGAACATAACTTAACCGATCCCGGAAAAATATTAGACAAAACAAGGGAAATTATTATTAAAGAATTTGAAAAAAGTGAGGATGATGTTAAAGATGGAAT
>JAJCYN010000287.1 GCA_029262915.1 Flavobacteriales bacterium | reverse complement strand
ACCCAAAAATTGTAAAAGCATTAATTGATCAAGCTTCCACTTTGGCTTTAACATCAAGGGCATTTTATAATGATGTATTAGGCGTTTATGAAAAATACATAACGGAATATTTTGGGTTTGATAAAGTATTGCCAATGAATTCTGGAGCTGAGGCTGTTGAAACTGCTTTGAAATTAACTAGAAAATGGGGATACGAAAAGAAAGGGATTGAAGAAAATAAAGCAAAAATTATTGTTTGCGAAAATAACTTTCATGGTAGAACAACCACAATAATCTCATTTTCAAATGATCCTGATGCTAGAAAGAACTTTGGTCCTTATACACCAGGTTTTATAAAAATACCTTACAATGATATTGAAGCTTTAGAAGAAGCGTTGAAAGATGGTAATGTTGCAGGGTTCATGGTAGAACCGATTCAAGGAGAGGCTGGTGTTTTTGTTCCTGATGAAGGATATTTGACTGAAGCTTATGCTCTTTGTAAAGCTGCTGGTGTTTTGTTTGTTGCAGATGAAGTACAAACAGGCATTGCTCGTACGGGAAAGTTGTTGGCCGTAGATCATGAAAATATTAAACCGGATGTATTAATTTTGGGTAAAGCAATTTCTGGAGGTGTTTATCCTGTTTCTGCTGTTTTAGCAAATGATAGTATTATGGAAGTGATTAAGCCAGGTGAACACGGTTCGACTTTTGGTGGTAACCCTATTGCTGCAAAAGTTGCTATCGCAGCATTAGAAGTAATTAAAGATGAGAAATTGGCAGAAAATGCTGAGCGACTGGGACAACTTTTTAGGGCTGAAATAAATAACTTTGTTAATGCGTGTGATTTAGTAAAGTTAGTAAGAGGAAAAGGATTACTAAATGCTATTGTAATTAATGATTCTGAAGATAGTTTAACTGCTTGGAATATTTGTATGAAGCTAAGGGATAATGGTCTATTAGCCAAACCAACTCACGGAAACATTATTCGTTTTGCACCACCATTGGTTATGAATGAAGAACAATTAATGGATTGTGTTAACATTATTAAGAAGACAATTAATGAGTTTTAGAAACTAACAGTAAGTGGTAAGAAAGCCAAGTGATTAATCACTTGGCTTTTTTATTAATCATTTAATTCGTTTAACAGAATTTTTTCATCATTATCAGGAACAATGTCATCATCCGGTTTCATTATATCATCAAAAGTAGCATACATAATTAAGTGACTTGCTGGAATAGTAATTAATAGACCAACCAGTAAACATATCGCTCCAACTAGGTTAATTAAAACGATACAAATTCCTAATAATAAAAACCACCACCAATTTTTTGTGATAACTCTTCTACTTGCTTCCATTGAGTCCCAAAGACCAATTCCAGAAAAGAAATAGACGATAGGAACAGCAAAACTCCAAGCAACAGCTAAGTAAATTCCAGGAATAATTAAACATAATATTCCAACAACGGTAAGAAGAAAAACAACTAAGGCAACTCCTACTATATTTCCAAAAGCATTGAACGGTTTGAAAAAATCTCCAAATTCTGGTTTTTCCCCTAATTTAATTTTTCTTGCTACATAAAAATATCCAAGATTAATTACAGCGGTAATTACAGCTTGAACGAGTGATCCTGCAATAGGTATTAAACTAGAAATACCTGAAATTAAACCGGCAATTATGGTAAAGCCAATAAATAATCCATATTCCTTTTTAAAGAGTTCAAAACCATCAGAAATGTATTTTTCTAATTTAAATTCATATCCATTATTTAGCAAATGATTTACCCTTGCCTCTATATTACTCATTCAGTAGATTGTAATTAGTTCTTCTTATTTTGTTTTGACTCACTAACTGGTACTGTTTTAACAGGTTTTTTAGTAACTTTTCTTACTGTTTTTAGGGATGCTGGTTGAGTTGTAATTTTTGTTTTTGACGAGGGTGCTGTTTTAGGTGTAATGGCAGTTGCTTTTTTCACTTTTACTGCTTTTGGTGTAATAGCTTCTTTTGAAACAATTTGTGTTCTAATAGCACTTTTACTAGTCGGTTTAGATTTTACATCTTTTTTAACAACAACTTCCTTTTTAACAATAGGAGCAGGGCTTTTAGTTTGCGCATTAGCTTTTGTTGTTCCAACAATAATTAGTGCTGCTGTAACAAATACGCTCAATAATAACTTTTTCATAATTTTTTGTTTTTAGAATTTATATAGATCAGTATTTTCAAATACCATACCAAATTAGTTAAAAGTGTTGATATAAAAAAACCTCATTAAACAATTAACGAGGTTTTACATGTTCTGTTTTAATTATGCTTCAACACTTACTTTAGGTCCAGCAGCTACTAGAGCTTTTCCTTCTTCATTGTCAGTGTACATTTCGAAGTTATTAATAAATAAACCAGCTAATTTTGTTGCTTTAGTGGTCCATTCTTCAACATTTTCATAAGTATCTCTAGGGTCTAAAATTTCAGTTTGAACACCCAGTAAAGAAGTTGGCACTTCTAAGTTGAAAATAGGAATATTTTTAGTTGCTGATTTTTCGATAGAACCATTAAGAATTGCATTAATAATTCCTCGAGTATCTTTAATAGAAATACGCTTTCCAGAGCCATTCCACCCTGTATTTACTAAATAAGCTTCGGCTCCGTTAGCTTCCATTTTTTTTACTAATTCTTCACCATATTTTACTGGGTGTAATGTTAAGAATGCAGCACCAAAGCAAGCAGAAAATGTAGGAGTAGGTTCAGTAATACCACGT
>JAJCYN010000286.1 GCA_029262915.1 Flavobacteriales bacterium | reverse complement strand
TTATCTCCTGTTAATTGATTCACTACTTCGTTAGTAGCTTCTCCAAAAGAATTAACTGCACCTATTAAACAATTATTAGAAATATTGTCTAAATGTCCTCGATATTGCAACCAAGGTCCCGCCATAGAAATATGATCCGTTGTACATTTACCCTGTGCCTTAATCAACAATTTTGCACCAGTAATATTACCACCGTCCCAAGCAGCAAAAGGAGTTAATAATTGTAAACGTTTAGAATCATCTTTTACAACTACTTCTATATCACTTCCATCTTCAGCAGGAGCTTGATAACCATTATCTTCAACTGCAAAGCCATTAGCTGGTAATTCAGAACCTGTTGGTTCGGCCAATTTAACTTCTTCTCCGCTTTCGTTCGTTAAGGTATCCGTAATTGGATTAAAATCTAACTTCCCAGAAATTGCAATTGCTGCAACCATTTCTGGTGAAGCAACAAAAGCTAATGTGTTTGGATTTCCATCTGCTCTTTTCTTAAAGTTTCTATTAAAAGAATGAACAATAGAATTTTTCTTTTCTTCAGAAGCTCCTGGTCTGTCCCATTGTCCGATACAAGGTCCACAAGCATTTGTAAAAATCTTAGTTGATTCCAGTTTATTAAAAGTATCAATAAAACCATCTCTATCAGCAGTGTATCTTACTTGTTCCGAACCAGGATTAATTCCTAAAATTGCTTTCGCTTTTAGTCCTTTACTTACAGCATCATCTACAATAGAAGCTGCACGAGATAAATCTTCATAAGAAGAATTAGTACAAGAACCGATCAATGCCCACTCAATATCTGTTGGCCAATCGTTAGCTGCTGCAGCCGTTTTCATATCTGAAACAGGTGTTGCTAAATCTGGTGTATAAGGTCCATTTAAATGAGGGGTTAATTCTGATAAATTAATCTCAATTACTTCATCAAAATATTGTTCCGGATTCGCATAAACCTCAGCATCACCAGTTAAATGTTCAGCAACTTCATCAGCTAAAGCAACAACATCTGCTCTTCCAGTAGCAGCTAAATATCTTCTCATCGAATCATCATAACCAAAAGTAGAAGTAGTAGCACCTATTTCAGCCCCCATATTACAAATGGTTCCTTTTCCTGTTCCTGATAAAGATTCAGCACCTTCACCAAAATATTCTACAATAGCACCTGTACCACCTTTTACAGTTAAAATACCTGCTACCTTCAAGATGACATCTTTCGGTGCAGTCCAACCATTTAATTTACCTGTTAACTTAACGCCAATTAGTTTTGGCATTTTTAATTCCCAAGCCATACCTGCCATCACATCGACAGCATCAGCTCCACCAACACCAATAGCAACCATTCCCATTCCTCCGGCATTTACCGTATGAGAATCTGTTCCTATCATCATTCCTCCAGGGAACGCATAGTTTTCTAATACTACTTGATGGATAATACCAGCTCCAGGCTTCCAAAAACCAATTCCGTATTTATCACAAACAGAGCTTAAGAAGTTAAATACTTCATTGTTCTTATTAATTCCTTCTTGCAAATCTGTACTTGCTCCATTCACTGCTTGGATTAAGTGATCAGCATGAGCAGTAGAAGGCACTGCAACTTTAGCTTTACCAGCTTGCATAAATTGTAACAATGCCATTTGCGCTGTTGCGTCTTGCATAGCTACTCTATCGGGAGCAAAATCAACATAAGAATTACCTCTTTCGTACGCTTGTGTTGCATTTCCTTCCCAAAGATGTGTGTAAAGAATTTTTTCGGCCAATGTTAAAGGTTTGCCCGTTACCTTTCTTGCTGCTGCTACCCTTTCTGGGTACTTTGCATAAACAGCTTTGATCATTTCAATATCAAATGCCATAATTAAATAGTTTTTAGTTGTTAGCGAATAGTTATCAGTATCCAGTAAATAGAAAATCTATCAACTAAAAACAATTAACTAGCAACACGATTAATAAAAACAGCTTATTATGGATAATTTCTCTTGCCAACGCCACATTATCCTGATTAGGATATCCCAACTTACTGTATTGAAATACAAATCTACGAATTTTTCGAAAAATATCCAAAAATATTATCCCTTATTTTGTGCTCGAAATACACTCTAAAACAATATGTGTAATTTTAAACTTTATTAAAAATTACACTAATGAAAAAACTACTAATCTTATTTGCTTTGTTCTCGACACTAATTATATCTTGTGATAAAGATGGAGCTCCAGCAATGCAAGAACCTTCTTTTAATGGAAATAATAATGGACCAAACCTTATCTTTAAATTCAATTTTGACTCAACCCTAGCCCGATTAGATAATTTCGGAAATCCATCGACCATACCTACAGGTAATGCTGCACAAACTCCGCAATTTCATCTTATCGGTGCACATTCTATCGAATTTACATTAGATAGCTTAACCCCTTTAGGAACAGGAGAAATATTATTTGCTTCTCCTGAAACGAATGCTGGTGGTTCTCCTGCCGCTGATTTCGATCAAGAACCTGTAGTAAGTGAGGGAGCAGTATTTTATACTATGCCTTTGGCAAATGTCAATCCGGGAATTTATAAATGGGCAAGGGTAGCACTAACTTACCAAAATTTTGATATTTCTTTTCTTTCCTCAGGTAATTTCCTAACAGGTCGATTAGCCTCTTTTGTGGATGACATAACTTACATTTCTAGTTATACAATTAATACGCAAACTGTTACTGTAAATGCAAATAAATTACAAGGTTATTGGGGCTTTGAAACACTAGGTTTAATTTTTGAAGGACAAGCTGCTGGAACAACGGTACCTAATCCAATCTCATCAACATCTCCTATTCCAAATAACTCATGTGTTGTTACAGGAAGGTTTCCAACTAATTTGATAGTCACTGGAAATGAAACAACGGACATTACTGTTACATTTAATGTTTCAACCAACAACAGTTTTGAATGGAAAGACTTGAATGGAGATGGTTTTTATGAGCCCTCAAATGGAGTTAATCCTGGAGACACGGTTGTGGACATGGGATTAAGAGGGTTATTTCCTGCTTTTCAGTAAAAACAATGTCATTCTGAGTAATTATTTTCCAGTTTACTTTGAAATTGAGAAAAATAAAACAAAGAATCTAAAAAAATAGATACTTCATTTTGTTTTGTAGGTACAATTAAAATTGCGACAAAACTTCATTCAGTATGACCTCGTATTTCACAGTCATTTTTTGTTACTTTTGTTTTTCAAAATTTCACATTAAAATGTACAGATCGCACACCAACGGAGAGTTAAGAATAGAAAATGTAAACAGTGAAGTTACCCTTTGTGGCTGGGTACAAAAATCTCGTGATTTAGGGGCTATGACTTTTGTTGATTTGCGTGATCGATACGGAATTACACAGTTGATATTTTATAAAGATCCTAAATCCATAACACTTGAACATAGTAGGCACATTGCAAATTTTGATGAATGGTCAAATAACAAAGAATTATTTGAATCTGTAAAAAATCTTGGTAGAGAAGATGTGATTCAAGCAAAAGGGAAAGTAATTGAAAGAGAAAGTATAAATAACAATATCGGTACAGGAAAGATTGAAATTGTCGTTACTGAGTTAACAATTTTAAACAAAAGTAAAACACCTCCATTTACCATTGAAGATGAAACTGACGGTGGAGAAGAATTAAGAATGCAATACCGCTATTTAGATTTAAGAAGAAATCCTCTTCAAAACAATCTAAAACTAAGACACCGACTTTCAATTGAAATCAGAAAATATTTAGATAGTATCAATTTCTTTGAGATTGAAACACCTTACTTAATAAAATCTACTCCAGAGGGTGCAAGAGATTTTGTAGTGCCAAGCAGAATGAATCCCAATCAGTTTTACGCCTTACCACAATCACCTCAAACCTTTAAGCAACTGCTTATGGTGAGTGGTTATGATAGATATTATCAAATTGTAAGGTGCTTTAGAGATGAAGATTTAAGAGCAGATCGCCAACCGGAATTTACACAGATTGATTGTGAAATGGCTTTTGTTGACCAAGAAGATGTGCTCAACACCTTTGAAGGAATGATGGATTATTTGTTCAAAAAAGTAAAAGGAATTGAAGTAAAAGCATTTCCAAGAATGGATTATGCTTTCGCAATGGAACAATATGGTTCTGACAAACCAGACATCCGTTTTGGAATGACGTTTAATTACATTAATGAAGTAGCTCAAAATAAAGGTTTCCAAATTTTTGATGATGCTGAAGCTGTCATAGCAATTGTTGCTGAAGATTGTTCTACCTACACACGTAAAGAATTAGATAAACTAGTTGATTTTGTGAAGCGCCCACAAGTTGGAGCGAAAGGAATGATCTATGTAAAATACAATGAAGATGGTTCTTTTAAGTCATCTGTAGATAAATTTTATTCTCAAGAAGACTTAAAAGCTTGGGCAGATAAATGTAATGCCAAGGCTGGAGACTTAATTTTAGTATTATCTGGAGATAAGACTGAAACTCAAAACCAAATGAATGTGTTACGTTTACATTTAGGGGATGAACTAGGGCTAAGAAATCCAAATGAATATGCTCCTTTATGGGTCTACGACATGCCTTTATTTGAATGGGATGAAGATAGTAAACGCTATCATTCTGTTCATCATCCATTTACATCTCCTAAGGAAGAAGATATGAACTTACTGGAGTCTGACTTAGGAAAAGTAAGATCAAATTCCTATGATATGGTAATAAATGGTACAGAAATAGGCGGTGGATCTATTCGTATTCATGATAAAGAAGTGCAAGCTACCATGTTTAAATATTTAGGTTTTACTAAAGAAGAAGCACAAGCCCAATTTGGATTTTTAATGAATGCTTTTGAATATGGAGCACCTCCACACGGTGGGATTGCTTTAGGTTTTGATAGATTATGTGCTCTTTTTGGAGGACAAGAAACCATTAGAGATTTTATTGCTTTCCCTAAAAACAATAGTGGAAGAGATGTAATGATAGACTCTCCCTCACCAATTAGTTTAGAACAATTGGATGAATTGAATATCTTAATTAAACCTACAACGAAATTCGTAGAATAATTTAAAAGTAAAAGAGTAAGAGTAACTTTTGCACAAATGTCATTCCGACCGAAGCGGAGGAATCTTGTAAATTAGAACTTTTAAAGTAAAAAGATTTCTCGACTCCACTACGTTTCACTCAAAATGACACTAATTTTAATGTTTAATTATTTTTTCCTGTCTAATTAATTCTCCAAATTCATCTTTTAAAAGAATTAAATAAACTCCATTATCATAAGTAGATAAATCTATTATAAGATTGTTTGTCGTAATTAAATTTTCACCCAATACATTATATATTTCTACCAAAACAACCTTTTCTGAAATAACATTTAAAATTCCAGCTGTTGGATTTGGATGAACATCAATTAAAAATTGATATTCATTTTCCGCAACTCCTACTCCAACACAATAGGTAATATTCGGATCAACTATTCCAATATTAATATCAATAAAAGGAGAAGTAGCTGGTGGAGTCATATCACAAAAATCAAAAGATCCGGTCATAGATCCAAAATTAGCAGAGGTATCTTGAACAACAATGTTACCTGTAGCAGTTCCATTTACCGCATCAAAATTAAAATAACTATCTCCAATCGTAAAAGATCCATTTATGGTTAAAAGCGCATTGAAATTAATAGGATCCGAATTTAAAAAACTTACGGCCAAATCAAAAACTGCTCCGACCTGATTATCTAAATTTCCTGTATTAGTCATACTTCCAGTTCCAATTAGTGAATCTTGATTAGTAAAAGTTCCTGTATTAGTGATATCAACAAAACTTAAAAAATTAGTATTAGTAAGTGTGCCAGTATTGGTAAATTGGTCAAAATTTACGACCCCATTATTTGTAAAATTATTCGTATTGGTACAACTATCTGCCCTTAATAATGCTCCTGCATCATTTAAAAAAGTTCCAGCGTTAAACATACTGTCCACTACAGTAGATAATCCTTGAATTGTTCCAAAATTATTAATCGTGTTATTGTTAAAAAATGTCATCACATTAACAGTTCCATCATTATTAATTGTACCATCATTATACAAACTATCTACTCCCGTAATAACTCCAGTACCAGTGTTGTTCACATTAATAAAATTAGCAAATACCTTAGCATTAAAAATTCCTGTATTAGTAAAGGATCCAGCACTTAATAATAGATTTCGAATTGTTGTAGTTCCATTATTTGTATAAATTGCATTGGGACCATTTAACCAAATATCTCTAACAGGTAAATCCTGAACTAAACTTCCAGATGAATTTACGGTTACTGAGCCAACAGTATAAGCAAAACTTGTATCTAAGCTTACATTATGATTTATAATAACAACATCTCCAGGTATAGGAATTCCAAAAGGAGACCAAGTGGTCACATTCATCCAGTTACCATTTTGTGCAGAGGTATAAGTTGTTGCAGATAAATCAAAAAAAGTAAATGCAAGTATTAAAAATAAAAAGTACCGCTTTTTCATATTTAAATATTTTTCAGTAATAATGGTAAATATACAAAATACTGAAAATCAGCAATATGATTTAGCTCACTACTTTTTTTGAATTCAGTTTTAAAATTTTTAGAGACCTCTTTATAGAAATCTATTAATACGGAAAATACACTATTTTCTAGTAACTTCGCAACCTATTTAGAACGATTATGAACAAGAAAAGTATTGAAATAATGGCTCCCGC
>JAJCYN010000285.1 GCA_029262915.1 Flavobacteriales bacterium | reverse complement strand
TGTAAATGGAATTTTAATTACTCAAAAACCTGAGACATATCGGTTAGTGGAAACTACATGGAAAACATGGAAAACAATGTATCCAAATTCTTTAATAGTTTCTGATAATACTGGTTTTTCTAGAGATTATACAAATTATCCTTATGGAGATTTTAAAACAAACAATTCGAGCCTTCTTTTTCCAGTAACACCTTTAGATAACCGTCTTCCTGCCAAGGAAAGAGTATTAGGAGTTATTGGAAACAATAAGGTTTATTCTATTGAATTGTTTAAGGATTCTGTTAGGGCTATTTTAGATATAGGTTCGGTTATTTGCGGAAGCAAAAATGACAATTTTATGGTTGCATATAAAAATGATTTCAGTTTAAGTTTTGAACCAGTTCAAGATTCTCTACCAATTATAATGAAAGACAATGAAGGGAATAGATGGAATATTTTTGGAGAGGCGGTAAGTGGAACTAGACAAGGTGCAAGGTTAACGAAAACAGAATCTTTTATTGGATATTGGTTTGCTTGGGGAGCTTTTTATCCTGGAATTTCAATTTACTAAAATTAAAAAAGTTAGCTCCATACTGTTTTTTACATTAATTTCTATAGCTTCTTATGGTGGGGCTTGGACATTAGACACCAATTCTTTAACTTTTAAAACTTCATTTTTTTACCAAACGGCAGATTCAAGGTTTAGTTCTACTAATTTTCAATGTGGTTTATTTCCATGCCAAAATGGAGAACGACAGAATTTTTTCTTTAATGGAAAGAGTCAGTCTTCAGGTATTTTTTTAGATATCTCTTATGGAATAAATAAGCGGTTAGATGCAAAAATTCAGCTTCCTTATTACATCATAAGTTTTGTAGATGATGTAGATCCTAATAGAGCAACAACTAGCTCCTTTGGAGACATTAGAGCATCAATTCGATACAATGTTTTAAAGAAACCGTTTATACAAACTTTTATGGTTGAAGGAAAAGCTCCTACGGGATTTTTTAATAAAGATGCAGAAGTAGTTCCGGTTGGAGATGGACAATGGGATCTTTCTGTTATTAGCCAAACAAGCAAATCGTTATATCCTTTACTGGCATATATTAACTTAGATTTAGGGTACAAGTATAGATTTAAGCCAAATGTAGATGTAACCAACTTTGCTCCAGGAAATGAGTTCTTATATTCATTAGAAATTGGGGTCAAATTATTCTCGGAATTTTGGTTGAAAAATTCGATAAATGGCTGGTATGGAGAAGATGGTATAGCAATTTTCACAAAAACAAATACGCTAGTTAGAAAAAATTCGGCTAGACGTATTTTATATTACCAACCAGAAATTTATTGGAAGCTAGGAGATAAAATTGCACTAAATCTAATAACAAAAATTGAATTAAAAGTTATGAATATGCCTACAGGAAATGTATATGGAATAGGAGTTTCTTATAAAATAAAAACTAAGAAATCTATCCCAACCCAACATCCAGTGTCATCATCACAATAAATCCACCTATAAAACCAAGTACGGCAATATCAGTAAATTTATCTCTTTGAGTTTCAGGAATTACTTCTTCCACCACAACAAAAATCATTGCTCCAGCGGCAAATGCTAAAGCATAAGGTAAAATAGGTTGGAAAGTCATAACTGCCCATGCACCTATAACGGCTGCGACTGGTTCTACAATGGCAGATAATTGTCCATAATTAAAACTTTTCCATCTACTTAGTCCTTGTCTTCTAAGGGGCATAGAAACGGCAATTCCTTCAGGGAAATTTTGTATTCCGATTCCAATAGCTAAAGCAATTGCACCACCAATACTTGCCCCTTCATAGCCTATAGCAGCACCACCAAATAAAACGCCAATAGCTAACCCTTCTGGTATGTTATGGAGTGTTATGGCCAAGACGAGGAGTATAGATCGATGCCAATCTGTTTTTACTCCTTCTTTTTCAGAGACTCTAAAATTGATATGAAGATGAGGCATTACTTTGTCTAAGCTGAAAAGGAATAGGGCACCACCTAAAAAACCTAAAGCAGCGGGAATAACTTTTGTAAAACCATCTCCTTCAGACATTTCAATAGCAGGACTAAGTAGTGACCAAAAACTTGCAGCAACCATAACTCCACCTGTAAAACCCAACATTCCATCGAAAATAGCTCGATTCATAGATTTAAAGAAAAACACAAAAGCCGCTCCTAAAGCGGTAACTCCCCATGTAAACAGAGAGGCATACAAGGCTTGTTCAACAGGGCTATCAATACTTTCTACAAATGTTTTTAATTCTTCTATCATAATTTCTTAATTATCAGATTTTTACTTGCCTGATGAGATACATTAACTAATTTTTTTCCATTTACTGAGGCACTCATGGAGCGGTCAAAATCTATAATATCATCTACTTTAATTTCTGCTCCTAAAACTAAATTGATGCTTTCTAAGTAATTCAAATAACTTTTTGAATGTTCTTTAACGCCAACAACAATCCCTTTCTCATTTTGTTTTAAATCGGCTAAGGTTACATCTTTATGGTTGTAAACGTTTCCGTTTTTATCAGGAATTGGGTCTCCGTGTGGGTCATATTTTGGAAATTCAAGAAATTCATCCAACCTTTCAGTCATTTTTTCTGAATTAATGTGTTCTAAATCTTCAGCTAAATCATGGACTTCATCCCATTTAAAATTTAATTTTTCTACTAGAAAAACTTCCCATAATCGATGGTTTCTAACAATTGAAATTGCAATTATTTTTCCTTTTTTCGTTAAACTAACTCCTTGATATTTTTTGTATTTCACCAATTTTTTATCCGATAATTTTTTAATCATATCAGTAACAGAAGAGGCTTTTGTTTGTAGTTCCTCTGCAATGGAATTAGTAGATACGCCATCTGTGTCTGGAGAGCTTAACTTAAAAATGGCTTTTAAATAATTTTCTTCTGTAAAGGAATTCATCTATTTATTTTTCGCAAATATAAAATAAATAATTTTAATTAGTTAAAAATAATTTTAGATTAGTCTAAAAATAAATGTAGATTTGTCAAAAAATAAAATTATGAATAAAATAATAATTGCACTTCTTTTTGCTCCGTTTATGGTTTTTGGACAGCAAAAAGGAAGTATTAAAGGGGTTGTTAAGAGTGGTGATGAAATCATTCCTTTTGCAAATGTTGGTTTAGAAGGAACGACTTATGGAGGTGCTTCCGATGTAAATGGAAAATTTATAATTGAAAATATTTTACCAAAAAAATACACGATAAAGGTTACGGCAGTGGGTTTTAAAAATTTTAAACAAACTGTAGAGGTAAAACCAGATGAGGTAATAACGTTGATTATTAGTACTGAAAAAACTTCTCAAAAATTAGAAGAATTTGTTGTTACAGGAACGCTAAGGGAAGTTTCTTTAATGGAATCTGCCGTTCCGATAGAAGTATTTAAACCTGTTTATTTTAAGAAAAATCCAACACCAGCTTTATTTGAGGCATTACAAATTGTTAACGGAGTTCGACCTCAGGTAAATTGCAGTGTTTGTAATACGGGAGATATCCATATTAATGGTATGGAAGGACCTTATACAATGGTAACCATTGATGGAATGCCAATTGTAGGAGGTCTTTCTTCCGTTTATGGATTAAATGGAATACCGAATAGTATGGTCGCTCAGTTAGAAGTAGTTAAAGGTCCGGCTTCTACATTGTTTGGGTCGGAAGCCGTTGGTGGATTGATTAATGTGATTACAAAATCTCCTGAAAAAGCACCTATTTTTTCTTTTGATATTTTTGGCACAACTTGGCAAGAAATAAATACAGACATTTCTACCAAGTTTAAAATTGGAAAAGCAACATCAGCACTAGGAATTAGTTATTTTAATTATTCTAACCCCATAGATAATAATGGCGATAATTTTACAGACTTAACGCTTCAGGATAGAACGTCTATATTTAATAAATGGAGTTTTAAACGTAAAAAGGATAGAGAAGCTTCGGTTGCTATGCGTTTTATTTATGAGGATAGATGGGGAGGAGAAATGCAATGGACGCCTGAGTTTAGAGGTGGAGATAGTATTTATGGAGAATCAATATATACTACTCGTTATGAGTTAATCAGTAAATATCAATTACCTGTTAAAGAAAATATATTTTTAAGTTTTTCTTACTCTGATCATAATCAAAATTCAAGGTATGGTGATGCTTCTTATATTGCTCAGCAAAATATAGCGTTTACTCAACTTTTTTGGGATAAAAAGATGTGGGATACTCATAATTTTTTATTAGGAACGGCTTTTCGTTATACATTTTATGATGACAATACCTCGGCAACACAATCCTTTGATACAATAAATTCAATTAACCAACCAGATAAAGGGTATTTACCTGGACTATTTTTACAAGATGAAATTTCACTAAATGAAAAGAATAAATTACTGTTAGGAGTAAGGTATGACCAAGATTCGAGACATGGTGCTATTTTTACACCAAGAGCTAATTATAAGAGGTCGATAAATGACAATGATGTTATTAGGGTTAGTTTAGGAACAGGGTATCGGGTTGTTAATCTATTTACCGAAGAACACGCAGCAACTACTGGAGCAAGAGAGGTTATTGTTAATGGAAAGTTAGCTCCAGAAAGGTCTTTTAATGGAAATATTCATTATCAAAAATTCATTAATACTAAATTTGGATTTATCAATTTTGATGGCAGTCTCTTTTATACTTACTTTACCAATAAAATAACTCCAGATTATGAGACTAATGTTCAACAAATTATTTATGAAAATATAGATGGTTATGCCATTTCTGAGGGAGCAAGTTTTAATGCTACTTTCAATTTTCAATCTCCATTAAAAATAATAGCAGGAGTTACTTTTTTAGATGTTTATGAGAAAAATAAAGATGAAAATGGAGAATTGGTTAGAGAAGAACAATTATTAACGGAAAATTTTTCAGCAACTTTTACGGTTAGTTATAAGTTTTATAAATCAAACATTACAATAGATTATTCTGGAAATGTATATGGACCAATGAAGCTTCCTTTAGTAGAAAATGATTTTAGAGACCAGTATTCTGGCTGGTACAGTATTCAAAATATTCAGCTTACTAAAAAATTTAAAAAGAATTGGGAAATTTATGGAGGAGTAAAAAACTTTCTCAATTTCACTCCGCCAAAAAATTCTATTTTAAGAGCGAATGATCCTTTTGATAAAAATGTAAATTCACCAGACAACCCAAATGGATATACTTTTGATCCCACTTATGTTTATGCAGCTAATCAAGGAATTAGAGGTTTTTTCGGAATTAGATATACGTTGATTAGCAAAAAATCGAAATAAAAAATATCTTTCTTGAACTGCCCTACCTAAAAATTCATAAACCCTTTCTCTTTCATTAACTGGATCAGACCGTCTGAAGCAATTTTATTTTTTTCTTTGGTGTATTTTAATTGAGTATAAACTTGTGCCAAATTTTTAACTCCAGATTCTTCGATGGCCTTTTTTAACTCTGGATGTTCCATATACCTTTTCCAACCCGCAATTTCTTTTTCTTTATAGATTTCAGCAATTTTATCATCAGAATAATCTTGGTATTTTTCAGCGTGAACAATTGCATTCTGTGGTAATCTG
>JAJCYN010000284.1 GCA_029262915.1 Flavobacteriales bacterium | reverse complement strand
CATTGGGTTTCTGCTTCACATAATGTTTCTGCACAAGTAAATGTTTATGATAGATTATTTACAGTTGAATCGCCAGACGGAAACAAAGAAGTAGATTTTAAGACACTTATTAATAAAGATTCACTTTCTGTATTAAGCAATTGTAAAATAGAATTAGCATTAAAAGATGCGAAACCACAAGAACGTTATCAATTTCAACGGATAGGATATTTTTGTGTAGATGATGCTTCTACTCCAGAACAGTTAATCTTTAATAGAACAGTTACTTTAAAGGATTTTTGGGCTAAAAAAACGAATTAATAAAGGATTTCCAATCAAGTGGGGAATAACAAAATAGTATGGGAAAAATATTTGTAGAAGGAATTAAGATTTACGCTCATCATGGTTGTTTTAAAGAAGAAACTGCTATTGGTACTAACTTTCAAGTGGATGTAGTGTTAGATGCAGATTTATCAAAACCTGTTCTTTCCGATAATATTAATGATGCAGTAAATTATCAAGAAGTATTTACTGTGATTAAGGAAGAAATGGCAATTCCATCGCATTTATTGGAGCATGTTTCTAAACGCATTCTTGATGCTTTGTTTGTAGCGTTTCCAACAGTTGATAAAATCAAGCTAAAAGTATCTAAATTAAATGTTCCTTTAGGGGGGCAGATAGATAATGTTGCAATTCAGATGGAAAGTGAGAGAAACTGAACAATATAAAAGCTGTTCTAAATGCGGGAATGAGTTTTCCTGTCAAGGAGAAAAAAATTGTTGGTGTTTTGACTATTCACTTTCAAAAGAGCAATTACTTTTTTTAGAAAACAATTACGACAATTGTTTGTGTAAAAAATGCATTGATGAACTTGTTGTTGAAAGTAAATAAACTTGTGTACCCTTTATAATCTAGGTACTTTTAATTTATGGCGATTTTATTAATTCTCATAGCTCTAGTTGGGTTGATTCTTCTTTTAGTCGATCCTAATAATTTGAGAATATCGCTTGTTAAAGGGGCACTTTTCTTTTCTATACTTGTTTTAGGCTTAACTGAAATTTTAGGATACTTTAATTTTCTTAATTACAATAACCTAATAATTACTTGGGGCATGATAGATGCTGCTCTATTATATTTTATTGTAAAAAGAAAATCAATAAACATCATTTCTATAGTCTTAAATAAAACGAAGGTAGCAATTAAGACTTTTAATAGTTGGGAGAAATTTTTACTCGGATTTTCAGTTTTTATTGTTTTAGGAATTCTTGTTCAGGGTTTAATATACCCTACTAATAATTGGGACTCAATGGCATATCATATGCCAAGAGTAATCCATTGGATACAAAACGAAAGTTTAGCACATTATAGAACAACAGTTTACCCTCAGTTAAATTCTCCACCTTTAGCAGAGTGCATTATTTTAAATTTGAATTTATTAGCTGGTAATGATTATTTTTCTAATACCGTTCAGTTATTTTATCTAGTGGCTTCAGCAATAGCTTTAAGTTCTGTTTCTAAACAATTGGGATTAAGTCGATTTGGACAACTACTTACTAGTTTTATTTTAGTGTGTATTCCAGAAGTTATTTTGTTAAGCTCATCTGCGCACACCGAAATTGTCGTTTCATTTTTTATGATCGCTGGGATTTACTACCTTATAAAAACAATTGGCGAGCCTAGTCTAATTAATTTTGTATTGCTTGGTTGTTTCTTTGGAATGGCCGCTGCGAGTAAGGCTACCTTCTATATTTATATTGCTCCATTTGTTGTTGCCTGGGGAATGTTTCAACTCTATTTAATTATTTTCAAAAAAGAGAAATTAAGATGGCTTCATTATATCTTATTAATTCTGAGTTTTGTGGTATTAAATGTTGGGCATTATTCTCGAAACTATCAGTTAACGGGGAGCGTTTTCGCAACCAGTGAAAGTTTACATTATTATTATGTGAACGAAGAACATTCTGTTAAGATGATGATTTCAAATATAACACGAAATATATCTAGTCAGTTTGGTTTTCCAAAAATTGCACCAATAGCAGATAAAACGACTAGAAAACTTCATAAACTGATTAATTCAGACCCTGATAATTTAAAAACCACTACCCATGATTATCGTGTCGACCCTTTGGCAACCCATGAAAATAACGGCTCAAATATTTATCATATGATTTTAGTGCTTTTAAGTATTGTTTGGGTGTTGATCTCGATTAAAAAATTGAATCCACTGCTAACCGTATATTGGATAGCCATTATTTTGTCATTTCTGTTGTTCTGCTTTTATTTGAAATGGCAACCTTGGGCCAAATTACATGCTCCATTTTTTATTTTTTATTCAATTGTTTTGGCCCATTTTTTAATGAAAACACTCAAGTCTAAAATTTTATTTTCCATAGCAATTTTTGGATTTGTTTGCTATGCAACGGCAATACTCTTGTTCAATTGGAGCCGCCCTATTATAACTTATCCACCATTTACTTCTAAAATTAAAATAACCGATAATCGGTATAAAAAATATTTTAGTCGATTTATTAGGTATCATAAGGATTATAAAATTGTTTCCAATCAAATTGCTTCTCACAATTTAAAAAGTATTGGTCTGTTGTTTGGAGATTATGACATGGAGTATCAACTATTTTTGAACCCCTATAGAAATAACATCAAATCGTTTCATATTAACTCACACGAGATATGCGAGCAAATCCCAATGCAAGAAAAATTAGATTGTATAGTCTCTACTAAATACGAGCATCTAATAGAATTTAGAGGAGAGAAATATTACAATGTCACCAAAGGAAATGACGGTTATTTGTATTTATTTCTTAAAAAGAGATTTTAGAAATTTGAAGTATTCTTGCTGAGTTTTTCTTGAAGTGAAAACACTTAATATTACTTCTCCAAGAGAATCTTGTTTTTTATCTTTATTCTTATTGTCTTGAACCTTGGCTTTTCTTTTTTCAGGGTTGTAACCAATAATTTTATTAGATTTTTTAAAGTTCTTTTTAGCAGCTTTTAGTTGTCCAGTATTTTCTTGTAGCAGCCCCAAATTGTTTAATGAAATTTCATCTTTTGGGTCTAACTCGATCGCTTTTTCAAAATCTTCTATTGCTCCATTAGGATCAATTTCAGTTTTGATGTAGGCTCTGCTTGAATAACGAAAGGGATTGTTAGGCTCTTCCTTTACAGCTTTATCCATATCTTTTAAGGCCAATTTAGTGTCTTTATTATGGAAATGAGAAATAGCCCTTTCGCAAAGTAAAGTCGCTTCATTTGGTAGTCTTTCTAGAATAGAAGTTAAATCTTTAATTGACTTTTCATGTGCTTCAATTTTGCGATAACAAAGAGCTCTGGTATAAAGTGCATCAGCATTATTTTTTTGTTCAGTTAAAAAAATATTCAACTCTTCAATGGCCTTTCCAAATTCTTGTTTTTCAAATAATGTTTTGCCTTTTTCTAACCCAGTCATTTTGTTAATGATTTTATGACACAAAAGTATGAAGTAATAATCGAAATATTTAATTTAGAAACCGAATGAAAAAAGGTGAAGCAAAACATAAAATTGAGCAAATCTCAGAACAATTAAGAACACATAATTATAGCTATTATGTACTTTCAGAACCTTCTATTTCTGATTATGATTTTGATATGTTATTGGAAGAGCTTCAGAAATTAGAAGAACAATTCCCCCAATTTGCTTTTGAAGATTCTCCAACCAAACGAGTAGGAGGTGAGATTACCAAGAATTTTAAAACAGTAAAGCATAAATACCAAATGCTTTCTTTAGGAAATAGTTACAGCAAAGAAGACATTGTAGATTTTGAAACCAGAATTAAAAAGTTAGTAGAAAATGAGTTGGAATACATTTGCGAATTGAAATACGATGGAGTTGCAATAGGGATTACGTATGAAAATGGAAAATTAGTTCAAGCAGTCACAAGAGGAGATGGTGTGCAAGGAGATGATATTACTGCCAATGTTAAAACGATTCGGTCAATTCCGTTGCAATTAAAAGGCAATGATTATCCCGATGAGTTTGAAATAAGAGGGGAATTATTCTATCCCAAAAATGTATTTGAAGCTTTAAATAAGGAACGAGAAGAAATTGGGGAGGATTTGTATGCTAATGCTAGAAACACTGCTTCTGGGACGTTAAAAATGCAAGATTCTTCTATAGTGGCACAACGAAAATTAGATTGCTATTTATATTTTGTGTTAGGAGAGAACTTGCCTTTTGAAACTCATTATGAATCTATAGAAAAGGCTGGAGAATGGGGATTTAAAATACCAACAGAAAAAAGGAACTACATAAGGAAGTGCAAAAGTATTGATGAAATTTTTGAGTTTATTAATTATTGGGATAAAGAACGAAACAACTTAAATTTTGAAATTGATGGTGTGGTAATCAAAGTCAATAATTATGCTCGACAAGAAGAAATAGGTTTTACAGCTAAATCACCAAAATGGGCAATTGCATATAAGTTCAAAGCAGAGAAAGTTTCCACTAAATTATTAGAAATTACCTATCAAGTTGGCCGGACTGGATCCATAACACCTGTAGCAAATTTGCAGCCCGTTTTACTGGCAGGAACTACAGTAAAAAGAGCTTCTTTGCACAATGCAGATCAAATAGAAAAAATAGATGTTAGAGTTAATGATACTGTTTTTGTTGAAAAAGGAGGGGAGATTATCCCTAAAATAGTTGGGGTAGAAGTTAAACAACGTGATATTTTTTCTGAACCAACTAAGTATATTGATAGTTGCCCTGAATGTGAAACCACCTTGGTAAGAAAAGATGGAGATGCTAAACATTATTGTCCGAATGAATGGGGTTGTCCACCTCAGATAAAAGGTAAAATGCAACATTTTATTAGTCGAAAGGCAATGAATATTGATGGATTGGGAGAAGAAACAATAGATTTATTGTTTAAAACAGGATTGGCCATAACTATTGCTGATTTATACGAATTGAACTACGACCAATTATTTGAATTAGAATCTTTTAAAGAGAAAAAATCTCAAAACATTATAGATGGTTTAATTGACTCTAAACAAATTCCATTTGAAAGAGTCCTGTATGGGATCGGTATTCGTTATGTAGGCGAAACGGTGGCCAAAAAATTGGCAAGACAGTTTAAGAATATAGATAAAATTAGTAGTGCTTCTTTCGAGGAGTTGATTGCTGCCGATGAAATTGGGGATAAGATAGCAGAGAGTATCATTTACTTTTTCTCGGTAGGCGAAAATGTGGAATTGATAAATAGATTAAGAGTTCACGTGCAATTTGAATTATCAGAAGATCAATTGGCCAATGCAACAACTAAATTAGAAGGATTGATATTTGTTGTTTCTGGGGTGTTTAGTAAATTTTCTAGAGATGAATTAAAAAATACCATAGAGCAAAATGGAGGCAAAGTTTCTAGTTCTATTTCTAAAAAAACGAGTTACATTGTTGCTGGTGAAAATATGGGGCCAAGCAAATTGGCTAAAGCAGAAAAGTTAGAAGTAACAATTATTAATGAAGATAAGTTTCTTAAATTGATTCAATAAGGTATTTAGTACCTAATAAATTTTATAAACAATAAAATTAACCTATTTTTTAGTGTAATGTATTATTTTTTATCCCCTTCTTCTTTCCAACAGAGACATCATCATTAGAGCCAACATTAGTTTTTCATCTTTGTTATTTTCAATTCCTTCGAGCTTTTCAAGTAGGAATATTCTGCCAAAAAATGAACTTTGTTTGCTCAATCGTGCAACCGTTTCACCTTTAGCGTTCAATACACCATATTTTGGATGAAACATTAGCCCCGTAAACATACCAACAATAGGAATTTCACCTGCTACAGCATCAAAAACTTTAGCCATAGGGTTTTCCTCTTTAACGGTAAACTCACAGTTATTTTCTTTATCAAATATTTCGTAGCTAGCTTTCCATAAAGAACGCATTCCTTTTCTGCCAATTTTTCCAATCAAATCTCCATTTTTGTCAGAAAAATAATAACTAGCATTAAAATCAATAATTCTATCAGCGTTAATGGTGTATAGAACTTCCTGTTTACTTTCATCAGCGTAGACAGTTATCGCTTCTTTAAGTTTAAATAGTTTTTGCTTTACATAGGCAACAGTTTTTCCGCTATTATCCTTTGCCGTAAAATCGTTAGCAAGTGTTCCTATGTTGAATTTAAAAGTAATGGGGTAATCAAATTTTTTAAAGTCTTTACTTACCATTGTTGTTCTAGTTGTCGTTGCTGCCGTAGTATTATCTTGTACTTGATTTTCCATCACTATTGAGGTTTTATTGTTTTTAACTAAACGAATTTAACGTTTTTATATGAGAAAGCAAAAACATGTTTTTATAATTAGTAGGTTTGTATTATGATTTTAAAAAGAACAGCTAATACCAACGAAATGCCTTGGATTTTGATACCGGGGTTATAACGCTACTATCTTTCGTTTTTTATTCATAATCCATCTTTTTTCAACTTTTTAATTTTTTCAACATGAGTAACGTAATTGTATTAGGAGCCGGTATGGTGGGTTCTGCTATGGCAATAGATATGGCAAAAAACCATAATGTAACACTAACCGATTTAAATCAATCTGTATTAGACAGCGTAAAACAAAAATGTAGTGATTTAATTATACTACAGCTGGATGTGACCAATGTAGGTGACGTACAAAACACTATAAAACAACACGATTTAGTAATTTGTGCTGTGCCTGGTTTCTTAGGTTTCGAAACATTAAAACACATTATAAAAGCCAAAATGAATGTGGTTGATATTTCAT
Source organism: Flavobacteriales bacterium (assembly GCA_029262915.1). Lineage (GTDB taxonomy): Bacteria > Bacteroidota > Bacteroidia > Flavobacteriales_E > Vicingaceae. Next base: position 1,069 of record JAJCYN010000284.1, on the reverse strand, counting down.
TTTTCCCAGAAAATTCATTAGAGTTAGATGCACTTGCCAAAGAGAAAAACATAACCGCAATTGTAGATTGTGGAGTTGCACCAGGTATGGATAACGTTATTTTAGGCCATTACAATGAAACAATGAAATTAACCGATTTTGAGTGTTTGGTTGGCGGCTTACCAAAAACGAAGAAATGGCCTTTCTGTTATAAGGCACCTTTCTCTCCAATAGATGTAATTGAAGAATATACCCGTCCGGCAAGATATGTTGAACATGGAGAAACAGTAGTTCGTGAACCTTTAACAGATTGTGATTATGTAGAATTTGACAAAGTAGGAACGTTAGAATCTTTCAATTCAGATGGATTAAGATCTATTATTTACACCATGCCGCACATTCCAAATATGAAAGAAAAAACATTGAGATACCCCGGTCATGTTGAGTATGTGAGGGTTTTAAAAGAAAGTGGATTTTTTAGTGAAGAAAAGATAGACGTAAATGGTAGTCAAGTTTCTCCTTTAGACTTTACAAGTAAAGTCCTATTTAATGAATGGAAATTAGGTGAAACTGAAGAAGAATTGACCGTAATGAGAGTTACAGTAAAAGGTGAAAATGCTGATGGAGAAGTTGAAGAGGTGATTTATAACTTACATGATGAATATTGTAATGACACAGAGACATCCTCTATGGCAAGAACAACTGGCTATACTGCTACAGCTGCAGCCAATTTATTTTTAGATGGGTTGTTCTCGGAAAAAGGAGTTTTCCCTCCAGAATTGCTCGGTAAACATGAAGATTGCTTTAATTATTTCTTAAAATATTTAGCCGATAGAAATATTCATTATGTTAAAAAACAATCAATCGTATAGTTTTTTAGATTACTAAAGGATAATACATTTAGAATTAAATAGTTGTTAGGTAATTTAACTCAAACAATTATTTCTAGTTTCCTAAAATTTTGTATTTTTGAGTTAACACTTTCTTAAAGTGTTGTACAAAAGTGAACACCTAGAAGCAGTTCCTTTAATAACTGCCCAAAACCGCTTAATAAATTTTAATTATTTTATTATTTAACGCATTAATAATT
>JAJCYN010000283.1 GCA_029262915.1 Flavobacteriales bacterium | reverse complement strand
GTTACGACAATTATTACAAATAAAAAAACCGACACTATTAATAGTTTCGGTTAAGATTGTATATCGATTGTTTTAATAAAACTTTATTTCGTGTATTCTTTGAATTGGTATTAATGTACCTTGTTTAAGTATGATGTTTTTTTCCGTTACTCCCCATATGGTAGTTTCCACTTTTTTTAAACTCTCCATATCCTCAAAAATAATCTTGACTTTAAACTTTTTATTATTGCCTAATTTCATAGCACGAACTATTCTTCGTTTTCTTTCATCTTGTTTAATTTCTGAAAATAGGACATCACTTTTAGGAAAAGTTAATTGAGAAACATTTTCTTTGGCAACAATAGTCACAGTTTTGGTAGCAACAGCATTCATAAGTTAGGTAGTTTAAAGGATTGGGAGCACTAATGCCTTATTTTTAACGTTAAAGATAATAAAAAGTTTCATTTTTTATTCCTGAAATTGTTAGACTGTCATAAAGGTTACATAACAAACCTACTTTTTCTCAAAGGAATACTCACGTTCAACCGTAGCTATTCTAACTTTATAGCCTTCATACCACTTTGTTTTTCCTTTATTTTGAGCTTCTCTATGATCTAGATTGTTTTTCCATTTTTGGATGGACTCCAAACTTTCCCAATAAGAAACAGAAACGCTTAAGGTATCTCTTGCTGTTTCAAAACCCAAAAATCCAGGTTGGATTTTCGCTAACTCGTCCATTTTTTTAGCCATAACCTGATAATCTTCATCATCATTATCTCTTATAGATGAAAAAATAACCGCATAATAAGGTGGCTTTGGTGTATTAGCTAAACTCATTTAAGCTATCGCTTTAATCATATCTTGTTGTGTAATAATATGGTATTTATCATTATCGTAATTTACGATAACTGCTTTTGCTCCATCTTGAAATTGTTTTGAAATAGTTGATATTGAAGTATCTTCCTTGACAACCGGAAAAGATTGTTCCATAATATTTTTTACAGGTAGTTCTTTTAATTCTGGATTTTCACAAAGTTTAGCGAATAAATGATTATCCGTTAGTGAACCAGCAAAACCACCATTTCCAATAACAGGAATTTGAGAAATTCCATACTGATTCATCAATAAAATAGCCTGAGATAAAGGGTCATCTTGAGTAACTGTAACTAAGTGTTTTTCTGCATGGTCTTTAATTAAATCCAATGCATTGGTTTTTTCTTCATCTAAGAAACCCCTGTCTCTCATCCAATCATCATTAAACATTTTACCAACATAACGACTTCCATGATCATGAAACAAAATAACTACAACATCATCTTCAGTCAACTCCTCTTTTAATTGTAGCAATCCTTTAATTGCAGAACCTGCAGAATTCCCTACAAATATCCCTTCTTCTTTGGCTAATTTTCTTTGCCATATAGCTGCATCTTTATCTGTTACCTTTTCAAATTTATCTATAATATCAAAATTTACATTCTCTGGCAAAATATCTTCTCCTATTCCTTCAGTGATGTAAGGGTAAATCTCATTCTCATCAAAAATTCCAGTTTCATGGTATTTTTTAAATACTGAACCATAAGTGTCAATTCCCCACATTTGAATGTCTGGATTTTTTTCTTTTAAATATTTTCCAACTCCAGAAATAGTTCCTCCTGTGCCAACTCCGACAACAAAATGAGTTATTTTTCCATCTGTTTGTTCCCAAATTTCAGGTGCTGTACTCAAGTAATGTGCTTTCGCATTGGACGGGTTATCGTATTGATTTACGTACCAAGAATTTGGTGTTGTTTCAGCTAAACTTTTAGAGACAGAATAATATGAACGAGGATCATCTGGAGGAACATTGGTTGGGCAAACGTGTACTTCTGCACCTACAGCTCTTAAAATATCCATCTTTTCTTTTGATTGTTTATCACTTAACACACAGATTAATTTGTATCCTCTTATAATAGCAACCAACGCCAACCCCATCCCTGTATTTCCTGAAGTACCTTCAATAATTGTTCCTCCCGGTTTCAATCTTCCATCTGCTTCCGCATCTTCAATCATTTGAAGTGCCATTCTATCTTTTACCGAATTTCCTGGATTTGTTGTTTCTATCTTAGCTAAAACCGTAGCTTTAACATCTTTGCAAATATGATTTAGTTTAACTAAAGGAGTATTTCCTATCGTTTCGAGAATATTATTATAATACTTCATATTTTATAAATTGTGATATAGATAAATTTTGAGGTGCAAGTTCTTAAAACCTATCTTTAAACCTCAATAATTATCTCAGACATAGTCTGAAGTTTTTGCAAATGTAACAATTACCAATCTAAATTAATCGAAGCGGATTGCTTTTACAGGAGAAATTTTTGTAATAACATAAGATGGTATAAATAACATTAAAACACATATTACCAATGTACCTACATTTAGTAATAAAACATTGGAAAAATTCAACTCAATTGGGACAACAGAAACATAATAAGATTCTTCTGGTAAGGTTAAGAATCCGAATTGTTGCTGGAGAAGACAAATAGCAATTCCAATCACGTTTCCCCATATTAGCCCTTTAATGATAAGATAAGTAGCATTATACAAAAATATTTTTCGAACATTCCAGTTCGGCATTCCTAATGCTTTTAATATTCCTATCATATTAGTTCGTTCTAATATTAGTATAAGTAGTGCTGATATAATATTGATAACTGCTACAATTATCATTAAAATGAGGATTACATTTACATTAAGATCTTGCATATTGAGCCACATAAAAATATCTTGATATTGCTCTTTAATAGTTGATGAATGAAGGTCATAACCAACATTTTCATAAACATATTCACCAAATTTATCTAAGTCTTTATAGTTATCTATTAGTACTTCAAACCCGCCAACTTGGTTTTTATCCCAACCGTTTCTTTTCTGAATATGTGCAATATCTGCCATCACATAAAGATTATCGAACTGCTCCAATCCTGTTTGGTAAATTCCTTTTACAATAAAATCTTTTGGTCTTAATTGTCCATTTTGTTGAATAAAATAGAGGAACATTTTATCTCCTACTTTTAATTTCATTTTAGAAGCAATGTGATTAGATAGTAAAATACTGTTTTCTCTTTTTTCATCGTCAATCACAAAAGAACTTCCCTTAACTATTTTTTTATTAAAAAAAGTCCAGTCAAAATCACTCCCAATGCCTTTAACAACAACTCCATAAATTTCTTCTTTGGTTTTTATAATACCTGCCTTTGTCGCATATATTTGAATGTGTTTAATTCCTTTAACTGTATCTAAATCAGGATAGAAATCTTGGTTTTTACTAATCGGGCTTGCTTCATACGTATTTTGAGAATCGTAACTCGTTATTTGTATATGACTTCCAAAACCTATTACTTTGTTTCTTATTTCTCTCTGAAACCCCGATACAATACTAAAAGCTACAATCATTACAATTAAACTTAATGCAATAGCAATAATTGATATTCTAATAATAGGTTTCGTAAATTTCTTTGAACGGCTGTCTCCTTTAATTATATTTTTTGATATGAAATATTCGAGGTTCAATTTGATTAATTTTACAGCCGAAAGGTTTAAACAAAAGTAGTGATTTGTATCTGATGTCGTTAAAGCAATTAACAAATATTGTACTTATTGGGTTACTGTGCACTCAGTGTTCTGGACAAGAGTTTCAACCTAATAAAGATAACTCCATAAAGATTATGGTTACTGAACCCCTAAAAAAACTTCCGATAATTGTTGGAGCTGAAAGAACAAGCAACTATCTAAAAGAACTTGAAGGAAAGAAAGTTGGAGTGATTGCCAATCATACTTCTATGATAAAAAATACTCACTTAGTTGATTCTTTAATAAACTTGAATGTTAACATTGTTAGAGTATTTAGCCCTGAACACGGTTTTAGAGGGATTGCTGATGCTGGAGAAAAAGTGAGTTCTGATATTGATGCAACAACAGATTTACCAATTATTTCGCTTTATGGGAAAAACAAGAAACCTACCAAAAAACAAATCACTGATTTAGATATTATCATTTTTGATATACAAGATGTTGGTGCACGTTTTTACACTTACATCTCTACCATGCATTATGTTATGGAAGCTTGTGCCGAAAACGATAAAAAACTAATCATTTTAGACAGACCGAATCCTAATGGTCATTATGTTGATGGTCCTATTTTGAAAGAAGCACACAAATCATTCGTAGGAATGCATCCTGTACCCATTGTTCATGGAATGACAATAGGTGAATATGCACAACTAATTAATGGTGAGGGTTGGTTAGCGAATAAGGTTAAATGTAATCTTGTTATTGTAGAAACTAAAAATTATGATCATAACAAACATTATGATTTGCCTATTAAACCTTCCCCTAATTTACCTAATATGAGTTCCATTTATTTGTATCCTTCTTTATGTTTATTTGAAGGAACACCTATTAGTGTTGGCAGGGGAACTGACAAACCTTTTCAAGTTTTAGGACATCCAAAAATGATATCTGAAAGGTATTCATTTACTCCAAAAAGTATGATTGGAGCAAAATCTCCTAAACTAGAAGGGGAAAAGTGTAACGGCTATAATTTATCTTTTTTCGGAACTGAATATATGAAAGGAAAAGGAGCAATAAACTTATATTGGCTAACAGAAATTTACAGTAAATTCCCGGAAAAAGATAATTTCTTTACAAAAATGTTTACGTTATTAGCCGGAACAGACCAACTACAGCAACAGATTGAAGCTGGAAAAACAGAAGAAGAAATTCATGCTTCTTGGAAAGAAGATTTAAATAATTTTAAACAAACTCGCAAAAAGTATTTATTGTATAAAGATTTTGAGTGAATTATTCAAAAATAATCATTCAAAAATATTCTGGCTTGTTATTGCAACACTGCTCTTAAAACTGATTCTTCTTCCTTTTGCTCAGACGGTTAATGCAGATGCTGTTTCACGCATTTATGCTTCAATAGGCTGGATGGAAAATCCTATTTGGTCCACAAAAGGTGTTTGGGCTCCATTTCATTTTTATATACATGGTATAGGACTTACTATTTGGAACAATCCTATTTATATGCCAAAAATTATTACCATTTTATTTTCGGTATCCACTTTAATTCCTTTTTACTTTTTTACGAAAAGAGAATTTAATAAAGAGGGAGCTTTAGTCGCTACCTCTTTTCTTGCCATATCACCAATCTTATTTCATAATAGTTTTTTAGCTCTTTCAGAAACCCCATATTTATTTTTTCTCACTCTCACACTAAATCTATTGTCAAAAGGATTGAGAGAAAATTCAGCATTGTATATTTTATTATCTGGACTTACAATTACTATTGCATCTGGAATTAGATATGAAGCATGGATAATAATAGCCATTTTAGTACTCGTCATTTTTTTATTGAAACGTTGGAAATTTTTCTTTCTTTTTAATATAACTGCGTTGTCATTTCCATTCTACTGGTTATTATCAAACTGGTTAGAAACAGGAGATCCTTTATACAGCATTCAAGGGACTTA
>JAJCYN010000282.1 GCA_029262915.1 Flavobacteriales bacterium | reverse complement strand
TACCTTTAATTTATATGGAGAAGTAATTGAACGGTTAGACACCAAAACACAAGAGATTCTTTCTATCAAAACGTTTTATGAAAAACTATTTTCTGCAAAAGGACATAGCATTCATTATTTAAAATTTCAGTTAAAATAATGACCTACTTAAAAAATATAATTGTGCTTTTAATTTTAGGTTTCTGTTGTAATTTTATTTTTTGTCAAAGTATTACTGGAAACATTGAATCTTATTTAAACAATATAGTGTCTGCTATACCTGGTTCTGGCGGAAACAATTATTTCTCACCAACTACCAGTCAAATTGTTTCCTGGGGAAATACGGTTACAGAAATTTCAAATGGAAATATTGTCAATGCAAGAATTATAGCAGATTCCTTAAATTACCAAATTGTAGCGTATACTGATAATACCAGTAGCCCAAATCAATTATTTTATGTGTTAGAAGAGAAAAATGCTCAGATTAATTATTGGGGAACTTATGTTTTTAATTCAGCTCCTTGTCGGGAAAATTTAATATTGCAAGCCCCACATCCTAAATTTGATTTTAATACTGGCCTAGAAGCTATTTTTTGCTTTAAGAGATTGTCGGCCAAAGCACTATTTTTAACAGGAACACATCGGTGTAATCACACAACATCCTCAGCTTGTTCTGGGAGCACAAGTGTTTGCAGTGGGTCCTCTCAGCCATTCAAAATTTCGGATATGGCACATAACACACTATCTGTATTTCAAAAAACAACAGAGGTGTTAACAATCGAAAACAATAATGCTGTTTTTGTCCAGTTACACGGATTTTCGAAAACAAGTTCAGACCCTTATGTGATTATGAGTAATGGGACAAGAGCAACTCCACTCGTTGACTATGTTACATTAATTAAAAATGAATTGGCAGTAGTGGATAATTCATTGACTTTTAAATTGGCACACATCGATTTATCTTGGACTAAACTGATTGCTTTTACTAACACACAAGGTAGGTTGGTAAACGGCAGTACTTCTCCATGTAATACTTCTATTAGTTCTACCACAGGAAAATTTGTGCACATTGAGCAAGAAAAAACAAAATTACGAGACGATTCTGTTGGTTGGAACAAAATGTTTGTTGCTTTATCAAATGTTTTTAATTGTACTACTGTATCCATTAAAGAAGGTATTTGGAATAAACTTGACTATAAAATATACCCGAATCCCACACAAAACGATTTAACTATTGAAACGGAAGGTATTAAACACATTAAATTAATAGATATAAAAGGAAGAACATTATTTTTTCAAAATTTTTCTGAGGTTTCAAAAGCAACATTAAACCTTAACGATTATTCTAAAGGGCTTATTTTTATAATTGTACAAACAAGAAATACTATAATAACAGAAAAAATTATTAACCATTGAAATACTCCCAACATAGCACCGATTTTTTTCAATTGGTTTACCAAGTTTGTAGAGAAATTCCATATGGAAGAGTTACTTCTTATGGTACAATTGCCAAATACTTAGGTTCGGCTCGGAGTTCACGTATGGTTGGTTGGGCAATGAATAATGCTCATAGTCAAAACCCGCCAGTCCCTGCACACCGAGTAGTTAATCGTAACGGGCAATTAACAGGTAAAATCCATTTTGCTAATCCAATGGAAATGGAGGTTCTCCTTAAAAAAGAAGGAATTGAAGTTAAAAATGATCAAATCCTTAATTTTAAAGAAGTGTTTTGGAACCCAAATGTAGAATTGAACCTCGAAGCCTAATTTAATTCTTAATTTTGCTCAAAATATTTTTGCCATGAGTTTTAGTGAATCTGACATAAAAAAAGCATTAAGTTTTGTTATTGAACCTGATTTAAAGAAGGACATTATTGAACTAAATTTAGTGAGTAATATCAAATTAGAAGAAAATAAAATTAGTTTCGATTTGCAGATCAGCAATCCTGCAATGCACAATAAAAAAAGAATAATTGAGGCTTGCGAAATACACCTTAACCGCATTTTAAAAACAAGTATCGATTTGGATGTTAATATTTTAGCTATTCCAAAACCCACAGAAATTCCAAAAAGTAAAAATCCACTACCTAATGTAAAAAATATTATAGCCATTGCTTCTGGTAAAGGAGGTGTTGGGAAATCTACGGTAACAGCTAATTTAGCAATCGCTTTGGCTCAAAAAGGATATAAAGTAGGATTAGTAGATGCAGATATTTATGGACCTTCTATGCCATTAATGTTTAATGTGGAACATGAAAAGCCACAACCAGTTGAAAAAAATGGTAGAAATTTAATTACTCCTGTAGAAAGTTATGGGGTTAAAATTTTATCTATTGGATTTTTTGCAGATACTAACCAAGCTGTAGTTTGGAGAGGTCCAATGGCAACAAGAGCATTAACTCAACTTTTTACTGAAGCTGATTGGGGAGAACTCGATTATATGTTAATAGATCTACCTCCAGGAACTGGAGACATTCACCTTTCATTGGTGCAAACAGTTCCAGTTACAGGAGCAATAATTGTAAGTACTCCTCAAAAAGTAGCTTTAATAGACGCACGCAAAGCTGTTGGAATGTTTAGTTTGGAGCAAATTAATGTTCCGATTTTGGGAATGATAGAAAACATGGCTTATTTCTCACCTGAAGAATTGCCAGATAACAAATATTATATTTTTGGTCAGGATGGGTTAAAGAGTTTAGCACAAGAACAAAAATTACCTTTATTAGGTGAAATTCCTTTGGTGCAAAGCATTAGAGAAGCTGGAGATGCTGGAAGGCCAGCTATTTTACAAGAAACTTCTACTCAAGCAACTGCATTTAATGCTTTTGCAGAAAATGTTATTACCGAGGTGGCTAACAGAAATAAAAAGCTTGATCCAACTCAAAAAGTAACCATAACCAATATGGACGGTTGTTCAACAAAATAAAAAACCTTAAATTAGCTTTATTATATAATGAATAAAGAACAAATCATAGGAAAAATTAATGTTGCTTTAGAGCAAATTCGTCCTTTTTTAATTGATGATGGAGGGGATATTGAATTGGTCGAGGTAACTGATGATTTAACAGTAAAGGTTAAATTCTTGGGTGCTTGTAAATCATGTAACATGAATCCTTCTACTTTAAAAGGTGGTGTTGAAGAAGCCATTAAAAAGGTAATCCCGGAAATTAAAGCCGTTGTTGCTATTGAAGAATCTTTGGAGGTTTAAGAAAGTTTTGCTGATAATAACCTCATCTCCATTATTGGAGAAATTTTTTCGTATAAAATATTGTAAACAGCATCAACAATTGGCATATCTACCTTAAATTTTTTGTTTATTTCATAAATTCCTTTGGCAGCATAATAGCCTTCTGCTACCATATTCATTTCTATTTGGGCTGAACGGACTGAGTAGCCCTTACCAACCATACTGCCAAAATTTCTATTTCTTGAGAACTGAGAATAAGCGGTTACCAATAAATCTCCTAAATAAGCTGAAGATTTTACATCTCTGTGAATAGCATGTATCGCATCAATAAAATCTTTCGTTTCTCTAATGGCATATGAAATTAATACCGCTTGGAAATTATCTCCATAACCTAGTCCGTGACAAATACCACTTGCTACAGCATACACATTTTTTAAGATGGCTGACAATTCTGTCCCTAGTAAATCATCAGAAGTTGAGGTATTGATATATCTACAGCTCATTGCTTTAGCAACATAGGCTGCTATTTCTTCGTCTTGACAAGCAATGGTTAAATACGACAACCTTTCCAGTGCCACTTCTTCTGCGTGACAAGGCCCTGCAATCATTCCTATTTTATTCCAAGGAACCTTAAAGTTAATGTTAAAATATTCTGCAGGAATCTGGTTGTACTCGGGAATTACTCCTTTAATTGCAGAAATAATTACTTTGTTTTCTATTCCCTTAATTTCGACATCATCAAAAGCTTGAGCCAAAAAAGCAGAAGGTACAGCAACAACTATAATGTCAGAATCATCTACAATTTTTTGTAGATCTGTATCGATGTTTAACTTGTTGGCCTCAAATTGTATGGATTGAATATATCTTGGGTTATTATGGAATTTTTTAATGTGATCGGCACATTCCTTATCGCGCATCCACCAATTTACAGTGGCTAGGTTTTCCGTAAGAATTTTTACGATTGCAGTAGCCCAACTACCACCTCCTAATACTCCTATTTTCTTGTTGAATTCCATAGCGTCCAAATTAGGTTATTTGTCAATGACAAACTCCACTCTTCTATTTTTCATACGTCCTTCGCTTGTTTCATTATCACCTCTTGGTTGTTTACTTCCAAAACCAAAAAAAGTAATTCTATCTGATTTAATCCCTTTCTTTAATAAATAATCAGCGACTGATTTAGCTCTATTTGTGGATAACCTCTTGTTGTCATCTATAGCACCAACATTGTCTGTATGACCATTAATTTTAATTTTATATTTCGGATTGGTTTCTAACATCGAAAATACTTTATTTAGTTCATTAAAAGAACTATTAATTAACTCTGAACTCCCAAGTTTGAAATTTACGTTGTTTAATATCACTCCTTCATTAAGTTTGTTATTCGGAACCAAGGAAACATTATCAATGAAGTAATAGATATAGTTATCCCTCATATAGACTCCAGGATCAAGGTTTTTTGTTTTGCTACGGTTATTAAAATTTCCTATGATTAAAAATTTCTCTCCCCCATTAGCAATATAGTCTCCAGTATATTTTTTCCACCCCGTTTTATTTTCGTAATATTCGTTTGATATAATATCCGGAGTAAAGTCACAATTATCTGATTTTTGTTTTACAAGAGTATTGCTAAAAACAACTCCTATTTTATTCATGGCAAGATGAGATCTATCCCCAAGGCTTAAAAACATTTGAAAATGGTAGACTTTTCCTTGTGTTAACGAATCTGAAAACTGAAGTTGAATGTATTCTGTGCCATGATCATAATCAGAATTTTTTAAAACACATATTCCAACATACCCTTCTCCACTTTGAGGAGGTTCTTCTCCCCATCGAAATCTTGGAAAATGAGAAGAATCACAAGAGTGAATAAAGTCGAAACTCCCTCGGTTAGGATCACTTACGTTCTTTAATACCTTTGGTTTACTGCGAACACCTAGAATCTCCTTAGGGCATTTGGTAATTTCTTCAAAATCACCGTTTAAAATTAAATTCTGAGAAAAAGTAGAACTGGATAAAAGTATATAAATAATTAAAAGGATGCTCTTCATAAATAGCTAGTATATTGCCCTTAATTCAGTCACTTTTCCGCCAAAACCATTAACAAATATAGCTATTCTAAGATTGTAAAACACAAACTTTAGAATCACCATTTGCTTCAACTTTAACTAGCCCTTGTTTAGAGAGCCATTTCATCCCTTTATCTCATTGTTTCCCGCTTTTATCCCACTTCCGATTAAAGTACCTAATTCCTACTTTTATTAGATTTTATAATGTTTAAAATGGTTTTTTCTCCATTATTTAGCGGAACTTCCTTCTTCCTCTGGTTTCATTTTCAAAAAACACTCACTTTTCTAGACAAAAATAACAGATGAAAACACAAATGACTAACAAAATCAGCCAAAATTATCATATTCACAAAATCGGAATATTTGAAATAGCGAAATTACGATGAGTTAGTTTTAATAATTATTTTCTACAATTTCTTGTTGCAAAATAGGTTTTGAATACCTTTAAAAATAAGATACTACCGATTACAAAACCTTTGTTTTGAGAATAATACTATTTCGTATATTTAAAAAATGAGGAAGTTTTTTTTAATACTAGCTGTTTCTTTTTCATTAATTATTAAAGCTCAAACTACTCAATGGGTTAAAACTGCTGGTGGTATCAATTCTGAAAAAGGAATAACCATTGGGGTAGATTCTTTGGGTTTTGTTTATATCGGAGGATTCTATAATGGTGATGCTAATTTTGGACCTTTTGCGGTAACGAGTGCAGCAGCCAACTCCAAAGAGATTTTTGTAGCAAAAATGGATACAAATGGTAATTTTATATGGGTGGCTACTGGAGGAGGGCCTTGGGATGACAGGTTGTTAGGAATGCATGTAGATCCTGCAGGAAATGTTTATTGTACTGGAACATTTTGGGGACCTACAGGAGCTAATTTTGGGAGTATTATAATTTCTGGAGATGGTAATGATCAATCCTTTATAGCTAAATTGGATGCAAATGGAAACTGGTTATGGGCTAAAGCATATGGTGCTCCTGCTTCTATGGTGTTTTTAAGTGCAAATTTATTTTTTCCTGTTGGTGATGATCATGGATATGATATAAAAGCAGATGATTTGGGGAATATCTACGTTACTGGGTTTTGGTCAGGACAAGATGCCTTTTTTGATGGCTTTTCTTTAACAAACCCAACTGGAACTACAGATACCATTTCTATGGGGTATATTGCAAAATTAGATCCTACTGGTAATTTTTTATGGGTTCAAAAATTTGATGGTATTGATGATAGAAGAGGAGAAAGAGACAATAGAATGGCCATCGATAAAGATTACAATGTGTATATAACAGGAGGATTTAAAAACACAGGAATTTATGGATCGCATACCATAGTGAGTCGTGGAGATTGGGATGTTTTTGTAACGAAATTAGATGCTGATGGTAATTTTTTGTGGGCAAGAAGAGCTGGAAGT
>JAJCYN010000281.1 GCA_029262915.1 Flavobacteriales bacterium | reverse complement strand
CCTCCACGTAAATAAAGCATTTCCGTAATGTGATATTCTATTCCTGCATTAACTACGGCATCAAAATCTACATCTTTTTCTGTAGATACAGCTAGCATCACTTTATCAGAAAACCGATAGTCTAAACCTAATTTCATTATGGTTGGAATACGCTCATTATCAAATTCTGCCAATTTAGATCTTGTTGGATTATAAACATGTACCCCAAGTGAAAGCTCTTTACTTAATTTGGCAATTACACCAATAGCTCCTGTTATTGATGATTTACTTCCATACTCTTGAGTTAAACTGGTATTTAAATAATTCAGTTGAACACCCATAGAGAATTTATCTCCGAATCGTTGTCCATAAGATAATCCAGCTTTCGTTTCGTTGTATAATTCAAATCCAAAAGAGGTAACACTTAAACCCAAAGCTCCAGATTTCACCGGAAGAACAAACGCTCCAGCTTTATAACTCGTTTCGCTCAATAAAAATCGATTTTCATAATAAATACCTCCTGATAAATCTTCCACAAAACCTAAACCTGCTTGATTATTGTTGGATGACCAAACATCTGAAAGTGTTACATTATAACCACCCATTGCTGCAGAACGTGCTCCAATAAAATCGTTTCCTACTTGGGCGTTCAGCTGTTGAAATAAGCTCGCCAAAATAAAAAAAGAAGTGAAAAATATTTTTTTAACCATTCTTCTGTTGCTTTTTTTGGATTAAAATATAGATAACTGGTACTATTCCTAACGTATTAGTTAACGCACAGAATATAAAAAAAGCTTTATGATTATTTCGTGCCGATTTCCATAAACCAATTAATTTCCATATCACTTCCCATATTATTAAATTTAATATAAGGGGTAAGTAATTTGAGTAGATTTCGTTCATTATAAATAGGGTTAATTCGTTTCATTGTTAATTGTTGTCCAAGTGTTATACATTGCCGTTTGCTCTGGACGATTGTCTTCCTCTTCTCTTAATGGTTCACATTCTTTCAAGGAAGCATAACACTCTTCTGGTAGTCGCTGATACAACTGTGTCCCTTTAGTTTTCCAAGCAATCATATCATCACTAACCTCTTTTACAACTTTTGCAGGGTTGCCAACCAACAGACTCCGTTTTGGTATTTTCATTTTTGCCGAAACAAAACATAACGCTCCAACAATACATTCATCTCCCATTTCTACATCATCCATAACCACACTATTCATTCCTATTAAACAATTCTTACCAATTGTTCCTCCATGAATTATTGCCCCATGTCCAATGTGCGCACCTTCTTTTAGAGTAACTGTTGTTCCAGGAAACATGTGTATGGTACAATTTTCCTGTACATTGCATCCAGCCTCAATAATTATTTTACCCCAATCTCCTCGAATAGCGGCTCCAGGACCAACATAAACATTTGCTCCAATAATTACATTACCCGTAACAGCTGCTTGTGGATGAATAAAAGCAGTTTTGTGTACTACAGGTTTAAAATTATTGAATTCGTAAATCGCCATTTAATTTGATTTACTGTAAATATACCCAAAGTAGTTTGGAGAAACAAGCAAATTTTTATTGGAGAAAAATATCAAACATATCATTTGGACGTTCCGCAATTCGCCAACTAAACCCTTTTAGAATCACATCTTTTGGAGAAACTTCTTTTAACGGATTTAATTCTCCTTGAGGATCCTTAATAAAAGTTATGGTTTGAATTTCATTTTCTTTTAGGAAGATTAGCATATCATTTCCGCTCATTTTGTTTACACCGATGTACTTCCCGTCATCATCAATAGCGTAATAAATGGTTTCTGAATTTTGTTTTACATCAATCTTATACAGTCCTTGGTCTTTAAAATAACCCACCATATTTTTTCCCTTTATCTGATTGTAGTTCTCCTGTAATGAATCTGCTTTAGAAATAATAAATGCATCTTTATCCATATACATTTTATCTATTTCACTATCTGCCATAATTAAATAAATAAATTCTGCTGTTATTTGGTTTTCTTTTGACCATATAATCGGATCATTATAAAAATTAATGGTAGAATCTGAAAAATTATAAAAGACAGAATCTGCTTTCCCCTGCATATCGCTTTTATAAAACTTTACATGGTTGTAAGCAAACATTCTTCTAACCGTGTCTCTAAGAAGAGTATCTATTATAGCAATGTTTTCTCCATCTTTTACGATTGAATCCCGAACTAAATACTGAGTAGAAATGATAAACGTATCTGCGTGCATATACAAGGTATCTTCATCCATTATTTGCATCATCATGGCTTCTTGGGTAATCATAGCACTATCTTTTAATTCAAACAAATGTGCTACATCTCCTTGTAAAATTAAATTCTCAACAGTGTCAGTAATCGTTGCATTGCATATTATTTCTCCATACCCCTTATCTCTATCATAATACAAAGTATCACCTTCTATTAATTTACCTTCAGAATACAGGTAAGCATTTTTGTAAAATTTAGATTTATCACTTATCGTATTGTACCAACCATCTTCGGTATAAATAAAATTATCCTTACTCGTAATTGTTGTTGGACCCAAGAAATGAACCACTTCAGAAGATGAATGATAGTTTAAGGTATCTGCTTCAATTTTATATTCTGGATTAACCAATACTACATCTTTCTTAAAATAAAACGATTCACTATTAGCATGGTAATAGCCTTCATCACTGGTAAGCGTGTTGTTCTCTTTTTGGTTAACCATTGTTCCTCCACCATAATAATAAGCAACATTGGTAGTCCTATTGTAATCTAAATAATTGGTAGTTAATGTTACATCTTTATTGATTAGACGGATAGCACCCCTCAAAATAGCAACTCTCGTGTTCCCATTATATTTTAATGAATCGCCAAACATTCGTAAAGAATCACCTTGAACAATCCTTACATGCCCATATGCGTCCATTGTATTAGTTTCAGAAAAAATATAAGCACTATCGCAAAACATCAATGCGTCATCATGCTTCAATTGAACATCTCCTATTAAACGCTTAATACTTCCATTTTTGGTTCTTTCTATTTCTCCGTCATTAGCGTTTATAATCTCAATCTTATTATTTTTTTGAGCACTAGAATTGAAACTCATAAAAATAAATAGAGCCATACAAAAAGACCTCGCAGCAACTACGAGGACTTTATATCTTTTATGAAAAGTGATATTCATTTATCTTTTTAGATTCCTCTAAACCAACACACTTTCTCTCAAAAGTGTTTGTTTTCTATCTGGTCCTACAGAAACAATTGTAATAGGAACGTTTAATTCTTGTTCTAAGTATTCAACGTAAGTATTTAATTCAGTAGGAATTTCGTCAATAGAAGAAAGCTGTGTTAAATCCGTTTTCCAACCTTGCATATCCTTATATACTGGTTTCACTTCAGTGGAAACGATATCATAAGGCATATAATCAATTCGGTCTCCATCTACATCATAATGTGTACACACCTTAATTGTTTCAAATTCATCCAACACATCTGCTTTCATCATAATTAATTGAGTAACCCCATTAATCATTATTGCATATTTTAATGCTGGCAAATCTATCCAACCACATCTTCTTGGTCTGCCAGTTGTAGCACCAAATTCGTGACCAGCTTTTCTCAGTTCTTCTCCAACCTCATCTTCTAACTCAGTAGGAAATGGTCCACTACCAACTCTTGTACAATATGCTTTAAAAATACCAAAAACCTCACCTATTTTGTTTGGGGCAATTCCTAATCCTGTACAAGTACCTGCAGCAGTTGTATTTGAGGAGGTAACAAAAGGATAAGAACCAAAATCAACATCTAACAAAGTACCTTGAGCACCTTCTGCTAAAATCGTTTGACCGTTATTCATTGCATCGTTAACATAATGTTCACTATCAATAACTGTTAACGATTTTAACAATGCCACTCCTTTATCAAAATCTCCTTGCAATTCTTCTAAATTATATTCAAAATTGTGAAATTTTAGAATCTGCTTGTGTTTCGCAACTAGTTTTTCATATCGTTGTTGAAAATCTGGTAAAAATAAATCACCAACTCGAATTCCATTTCTCCCCGTTTTATCCATATAAGTTGGTCCAATTCCTTTTAGTGTTGAACCAATTTTTTCTTTTCCTTTGGCTTTCTCGGAAGCAGCATCTATTAAACGGTGAGTTGGCAAAATTAAATGTGCTTTTTTAGAAACAAACATTTTTTTATTAACATCTACACCCATTTGAGTCAACGCATCTATTTCTTTCTTTAAAATAAC
>JAJCYN010000280.1 GCA_029262915.1 Flavobacteriales bacterium | reverse complement strand
CCAGCTCTTTTCTTTGTTTTTCTGGTATATCATCAACTTTTTTTCGTTGTCCAAAAACAAATACGGTAACAAAAGCATCTTTCTGGTCTTCTTCTTTTTCTTCTAACATCTTCTTAAATTTCTCTGCTTCTTGAAGTGTTTTAAATGGTCCAAATGTATATCGGGTCATGCCATCTGGATAAGTTTTAGCCGTTATCTTTCCGTACTTTTCTAAGTATTGTAAGTTAAAATCATTAGTATCCTTTACTGCACCTATTTCAACTTTAAATGTTAACCCAGTAATTGTTTTATTAGCAGCATCGGCTAATTTGTCATTCTCAAGATCCACATCTTTAATTTTTTCTAAATCAATAGCATTATTTTTATCATTTACATCAGCTACCTGCGTAGTATCAGGATTAGTTAACTTATCATGAATAGTATTTTCATCAGAAAAATCTGTTTTAGTATATTCTTGTATATAAAATTGCTGAAATGATTTCTCAGTACCATTATCATCAACTTTAACTTCTAGCTTATTACATGAAGAATCTGCTGAAATTAAATTTTGCTTTACAACTTCAGATGCCAATAATGTTTTAAATGGACCAATTATCTTTTTACTTGTCCCATCAGGGTAACTAATCGTATTTATTTTTGCTAAAACTTCTGGATTAACATTATTAGCATCAATACAATCTGCATCCAAGAAATATTGAACTCCTGCAATTTTTTCCTCTCCTTTTTCGTTCAAAATCTTATCATATATCATTTCCTCATATCCTTCTCTGGTATTTTCTTTCCGATACTGTTCTATTTGATTGTCTATTTTCCCTTGTAAAGGGTCTAAGTCATCACTAATTCCAACAATGTTATCTTTAGAATACACATTAAAATCGTGCTCTACTTCAACATAAGTTGCTAAAGACTCTATATCTATATAATCTATTTTAGTTTCATATCCTTCTACCTCAATCGCTATTTTATATTTATTACCTGGAGTTAATGCCAACATATATTTACCACTAGTTGCATTTGACTTAAACTTCCCTTCCAGTTCTCCAGTCCTATCATTGGTAACAGTAATATCGGCTTCCTGTGGTGTTCCATCCGCCTGAGTAACACCAACTATTAAGGCTAAAATTGGTCTTTTACCAAAATGACCTGGTGATACAGTATAAATATCGTGAGTACCTAATTCACTTCTTCCGGCAGTAGAATAATAACCCGTTTTAGCATCTGCAGAAAGTACATAATACCTATCTCCATCAATTGTGTTTATTGGGTAACCAACATTTTCTGGTTCATCCCAACCTTCATCTGATAAATAAGTATAAAAAATATCATAACCTCCCATACTGTTATGTCCTTTAGAACTAAAGTACATAGTTTTCCGATCCGGATGAATAAAAGGGGCATCATCATCAAATCGAGTATTAATTACTGGCCCTAAATTTTTAATCTCTCCCCAAGTATCATCTGGCTGCAAGGTTGCCGAATATAAATCTCTCCCTCCAAACCCACCTTCTCTTTCACTAGCAAAATAGAGTGTTTTACCATCACTGGTTAAAGTTGCACTTCCTTCCCATTCTTCAGTATTTACTTCCCCTTTTAATTTTTCTGGTTTACTCCAATCTTCTCCAACTAATTTACTAATGTAAATATCACCTCTATCTTTTTTATCTTGCTTATATACAAATAACATTTGACCGTCAACCGAGAGTGCAATACTTGCATCATGTCCTACAGTATTAATGTTATCAGCAATACTTTCAGGTTCTAACCAATCATCACCTAATTTATAAGAAACCATAATATCTTCATAATATTGACCATCGTTATCTGGTTTACCAGTTGGGCCTAACAATCCCCCTTTACTCCTGTCTCCTCTATATGTATATATTAGCATTGATTCATCTGGGGTAATTACGGGAACATATTCTGATTGCTCTGTGTTTATAGGTGAACCTATATTTTTAATTTCAACTTCTAAACTATCAGTCATATAAGCTTTAGCATTCTCGCAATAAATAATATTTTGTCTCGCTAATGCTTTTTGGTCATCAGAAACATCTTCCGCAGCAATATATTCTTGATAAGTTGCAATTGCTTCATCAAATCTATTATTAACAGCATAAGCTCTACCTAAATAAAAGTTAACCTCATTAAATTCAGCATTTGTTGATTTTACCTCTAACAACGTTTTTAATGCCTCTTCTTTTCTATTTTTAAAATAAGAATAACATATCCCAACCATTAGTCTATAATAAGGGTCTGAAGGCTTGTTTGCTGATAGTTTTTCAAATAGTTTTAATGCTTTAGGAATATTTTTACTATCATCATCATCATAATAAAACTCAGCTTTTTCAAGCATTTGTTTTTCGTCTTTACCAGAAAGTTTGTCTTGAGAATACGCAGAACCAACAATTAACATTATTAACAATAAAGTAATTGTACACCTTTTTATAACCATTTTAAAATCAGATTTATAGATTAAATCGAAGCTAAAATATAGTAAATAAGTATCCTATGTTATCAACATTATTCACAGTTATTAACTTAGTTATTAACACTGTCATTGGTTTTAGTAACCTATATTTGTCGGAATTTTGTTTAAGTGTAAGGGATGGAGTATAATTTTTTAGAACTCAAAAATGGCATTAGAATCATTCATAAGCCTGTAAAAAGTGAAGTTGCACACTGTGGTTTTATCATTAAAACTGGTTCTAGAGATGAAAATATTAACGAAAATGGGATTACTCATTTTATTGAACACGCCATTTTTAAAGGGACAAAAAAAAGAAAAGCCTATCATATTCTAAATCGGATTGATAATGTTGGTGGAGAAATAAATGCTTTTACAACAAAAGAGAAAACAAGCATTTATGCCTCATTTACAAAACCTCATTTTGAAAGAGCATTAGAATTATTAACTGATATTCTATTTAATTCTACTTATCCTGAAAGTGAATTAAAAAAAGAAAAGGATGTAATTATTGATGAAATTAACTCCTACTTAGATAGTCCTTACGATCAAATATATGATGATTTTGAAGAGCTAATTTTTAAAGACCATCCTTTAGGAATGAATATTCTTGGCACGGTTAATAGTGTTAAAAAAATTGACAAAAAGAAAATCTTAGAATTCATTAAAAAAAACTATCTCACTAACCAGATTGTGTTTAGTATTGTTGGAGATATTCCATTTAAGAAAATAGAACAACTTTGTAAAAAATACCTCACCGATATTCCAGAAAAAACAACTAATAAAAAAAGATTGCCCTTTAAAAATTATCAAGCCATTCAAAGAGAAATAAAAAAAGACATTTATCAAACCCATTGTATAATTGGTAATGTAGCTTATGGTACTCATCATAAATACAAAAACAGTTTTATTTTGTTAAATAATATTTTAGGCGGACCAGCTATGAATAGTCGTTTAAATATGGGTATTAGAGAAAAACATGGCTTTACTTATAATATAGAATCCTCTTATACTACTTTCTCAGACATTGGGTTGTTTTATCTCTATTTAGGTACTGACCAAAAGTACATTGAAAAAAGTATTAAGCTAGTTAATCGAGAATTAAAAATTCTAAGAGAAAAAAAACTAACTTCATCACAAATCCAAAAAGCAAAACAACAAATAATTGGACAAATTACATTGTCAGAAGAAAACAATTGCAATGTAATGTTAGGAATGGGAAAAAGTATATTGGTATATGATAAAGTAGAAGGATTAAAAGAAACCTACAAAAAAATTAATGCCATTACACAAGTAGAACTTCAAAAAATTGCCAATGAAGTTTTTAATAAAAAACAATTAAGTAGCTTAATATTTTCACCTAATCAATAATTATGGATTTTTTACCTGAAGAAATAGAAAATTATATTCTTAAAAATACTGAAAAAGAATCCTCCATTCTAAGAGAACTTAATCATGAAACGTGGGAAAAAGTATTAATTCCGAGGATGTTATCAGGTCATTTACAAGGTAGAGTGCTAAGCATGCTTTCACATATGATTAATCCTGCAACTATTCTAGAAATTGGAACTTATACAGGTTACTCTGCTATTTGTTTAGCAGAAGGGTTACAAGATGGAGGTAAAGTTCACACCATAGACATTAACGAGGAATTAGAAGAAATAGTGAATACTTACATTGAAAAATCAAATTTAAAAAGCACTGTTATTAACCATATCGGTAATGCAATCGAAATTATTCCAACATTGCCAGAAAGGTTTGATTTAGTTTTTATTGATGCTGATAAAACTAACTACTCTAATTATTATGACTTAGTTTTTGATAAGGTAAAAACTGGTGGTTACATTATTGCCGACAATGTACTTTGGAGTGGAAAAATAGTGGAGCCAACCGAACATTTAGACGCAGATACAATAGCTTTAATTGCTTACTCAAAGAAAGTTAATAAAGATGATAGAGTACAAAATGTACTCTTTCCAATAAGGGATGGATTGATGATTGTAAGGAAAAAATAATTATATTTATCCTTATGAAAAACTCTATGAGCGTTTTACGCTTACTCGCTTTTTTAGAAGGAATTTCATTTCTTGCTCTTTTAGGAATTGCAATGCCCTTGAAATATTACTATGACAAACCAATGGCTGTTAAAATAGTTGGAATGGCTCACGGAATACTATTTGTGTTATACACCATTAATCTATTGATTGTTCATCTAAAGTTAAGATGGAGTTACAGTAAAACACTGGGTGCTTTTATAGCATCATTGATACCATTTGGCACTTTTTATGCAGATAAAAAGTGGTTCAGATCGATATAATCCCTATTATCAAAATAAAATTTGGTATGATAAAAAAACTTCCTACATTTGCCGAAGATTTAGAACAAAATGAACTTTAAACAATTACATCATCATCATTTTCATACTTGCACTCAAGCGATAAGGAGATGATATATGTATAATTAAGATATTTCAAAACCCGTCTGAGTAAATCAGACGGGTTTTTTGTTTTCTATCCTCAAGGTTTACTCAGGCAATTAATAATAAAGATGAGTAAACTAAAAATTGCAGTACAAAAAAGCGGAAGATTAAATCAACAATCTCTTAAACTATTAAAAGATTGTGGTATTTCAATTGACAATGGAAAAGACCAATTAAAAGTTGCTGTTCCTAACTTTCCACTAGAGATTCTATATCTAAGGAATTCAGACATTCCACAATATTTGGAAGATGGCGTGGTTGATTTGGCCATCATTGGTGAAAATTTATTAATCGAAAAACAAAAACAAGTAACCATAATAGAAAGGTTAGGATTTTCAAAATGTAAAGTATCTTTAGCTGTTCCTAAAGAAGTTGAAACAGATGATATTAATTATTTTGAAGGTAAAAAAATTGCAACTTCCTACCCTAACACTTTAAACCAATATTTAATTAAAAATAACATCAGTGCTGAAGTCCACATTATTTCAGGTTCTGTTGAGATAGCTCCAAATAT
>JAJCYN010000279.1 GCA_029262915.1 Flavobacteriales bacterium | reverse complement strand
TAAAAGTGCTGGTGCAAATGTTGATATAGCTTTAACTTATTAAAGCTATAATTTCCTAATTGTCTTTTTTGATAAATAGCTGTGAAGGGCTTTTCATATTCTTCTAAGTTAGTTTCGATAAGTATATTTTTGTGTTTATCATTAGTTTTTATTGATATATTAACATAAAATTTTGCTGAACATTTTTCATAACGTTCTCCTTTAAATTCTTCATTTTCAACAGCAGGATGTCTACTACAGGAAACAATTACTTTTTTACTAAAAACAAGACTAGAATCTTTTTCATACGAAAAACCGTAACCATTTTTATTAAAGTAATTTTTTATTACTGAACGAAGATTATCGCCATTTGTTTCATAACTTGTTTTACTATATGCTTCATATTTATAACGGGTTATCTCTTTTAAAATGCTTTTTCGGCTTTGTGCAAAAACCTGATTAGAAAGATAAATAAAGAGAAAGCTTAAGATAAGATGTTTCATAAAATAAAAATTGTGTTAAATGGTTAATAACCAACACAATAATTATACCAAAAAGAATAAAAGGATCTTTTTTAGTGAGTTTTATGATTAGATAGTATTTTTGTTATATGAAAAAATTATTAGGTTATTTTTTACAAGGAATATTGTACTTGGTTCCTATCGCAGCTACCATTTATGTTGTTATTGAAGCTGTAATTATTGTTGATGGAATGATTCCTGTAAAAGTACCAGGAATAGGGCTATTGATTATTATTGCAGGAGTTACTCTTGCGGGTTATTTAGGGGGGACATTATTAGCAAAAAACATCTTTAATTTCGATAAACTTTTAGGAAAAGTTCCACTTTTAAAAATTGTTTATACTTCAGTCAAAGATTTACTGTCTGCTTTTGTTGGCAAGAAAAAGAGATTCACAGAACCTGTTTTGGTTAAAATGGAAGGAGAAGTAGAACGGATAGGTTTTATTACTCAAAAAGACTTAACTCATTTAGGAATTTCTGTTGATAAAATTGGTGTTTATATTCCTTTTTCTTATGCTGTCACCGGAAATTTGATTGTTGTTCCGAAAGAAAATGTTACCCCAATAAATGGCTCTTCAGCAGATATTATGAAATTTATAATTTCAGGGGGAATTACTGAAATTGAGGATGAAAAAGAGAAAAACGAGGAAAGATCATAAAATTATTCATTTGCAAAAATAGTTGCGATAAATAATCCTCTAGAAGTATTTTCATAATCTAATTCTATAGAAATAGAATCATCAAAATTTTTCCACCGGCTTAAATTATTGTCTTCAATGGCATCGTTATAAGCTGATTCCTTCATTTCAGATTTAATCCCGTTTACGACATTATTAGCGTCTTCCTCTTTTTCAAAATAACCATCAATGCCTATTTCAAAACATCCTTGTTTATCAAATAAATAAGAAACAATATAGGTGTCATTTTCTCCTATTTCATATACATACTTAAGAAGGTTAATGTCGTCTTTAATTAATTTCCCTTTTTCTTTCGACCTAATTTCTTCTATTGTTTTGTTTAAATCTGAAATGCGAGAAGTAAATCCCTTATCATTAGTAAATTGTTCGTAATATGAACCTTGTTCTCCACAAGAAATAATGATAGATAACAGAATAAGTATCGATATGGAAACAAGTTTTTTTTTCATAATCAGAAATTTTGTATTCAAATATACACCTTTTAGGAATTTAAAGATGAAAGACAAATTATCGATTTTCGTGTTGCTTTTTAATTTACATTTGGACAGCTATGTTATCAAAATACAAATACCATATTTGGCTTCATATAATTGTTTTAATCTTTGGATTAACAGGAATATTGGGCAAACTTATAACTATAGATTCTTACTTACTTGTATGGTATCGTGTAGGAATAGCTCTTATCGGAATCCTTATTTATTTTGCCATTACCCAGTTTTCACTAAGAATCACAAAAAAGGCATTAATTAAAACATTATTAGTAGGGGTAATTATTGCTGTTCATTGGGTTACTTTTTTTGAAGCCATAAAACAATCGAATGTTTCGGTAGCCTTAGTGTGCTTATCGAGTAGCACATTGTTTACTTCATTAATAGAGCCCTTGTATTTTAAAAGAAAAATTAAGCCGTATGAACTAATTTTCGGGATCTCGATTATTATTGGGCTGTATTTTATTTTTACCTTTGAGTTTAAATATTTAGTTGGAATGATTTTAAGTGTAATTTCGGCAGCTCTAGCCTCATGGTTTACGGTACTAAATGGAATTTTAATTAAGGAGACGAAAGCCAAACTAATTTCATTTTATGAATTATTAGGAGCATTTATTATTGTCTCAATTTATCTGCTAGTTATTGAAAAAGGAGATATTAGTCAGTTTACTGTTCCTGTAGAAGATTTAAAATGGTTAATTATTTTAGGAACGCTTTGTACCGCTTTTGCATTTATTGTAAGTGTTGAGATAATGAAAAAAATATCACCTTATACGGTTACTATTTCAGTTAATTTAGAACCCATTTACTCCATAATTTTAGCATTATTGATTTGGCCTGAAAGCGAAACAATGTCTTATGGATTTTATATGGGAACGATTATCGTTATTGCAACTATATTTTTAAATGCATTGTTTAAAAATCGAGCTTCTAAAGAGAAGAAAGTGCATCAATAAATTCAGATTTTTTTCTTCGGGAAATTTCTACCTTAGAATCATCGCTCATAATTGCGTAACCGCCTTCTCCTTTAACATACTTAGCAACGTGTTGTAAGTTTATTAAATGCGAACGGTGAATTCTCACAAAAGGCTCGTTGGTTAACATTTCTTGATAATCACCAATGGGTTTAGAAATTAAGGTTGGTTTTTTATTTCCTAGGACATGCATATAAGTGTAGCTTCCATCAGATTGAAAACGAATAATGTCTGAAATTTTTATAAAATTCAACCCTTCTCCATCTGGTATCGCAATTTTTTGATGAGTGTTTTCTCCACTAATGTTATTAAGCAATGTTTTAAACTTATCGTTTATCAAATTTTGATCGTGTTTCTTTGAGGAGAAGCGATTAATGGACTCAGTTAATTCATTTGGGTCGATAGGCTTTAGTAAGTAATCAAGAGCACTATATTTAATTGCCTTTATTGCATATTGATCATAAGCTGTTGTAAATATAATATCAAAATTAATAGGACTTATTTTTTCGAGTAACTCGAAACCAGTTCCGCTAGGCATTTCTATGTCTAAAAAAACCAATTGAGGTTGTAAATTGACAATTGCTTCTTGTGCTAAAGTGATTGAATCAACTGTAGCAATAATATTAATTTCAGAAAAATCTTTTAATAGACTTTCTAAAGAATCTCTACAGCCTTTTTCATCATCAACAATTATTGTTTTATACATAACTTATCGTTTAATCTAATGGTATAAATAATTCAATTTTTGTTCCTGTTGAAATGTTTTTTTCTTCCAAATCAACAATATTAATATTGAGTTTACTATCCTTTAAAGAATTAATAATCTCTAATCTCTCT
>JAJCYN010000278.1 GCA_029262915.1 Flavobacteriales bacterium | reverse complement strand
CTATGCTTACCAAAATAACTAATCAATATCAATATGGAGGAGAACAAACAATAACAAAACAACACGTTTTTCAAAAATATTTTGAAGAAATCCAAGTTGGAGATACCGTAATTACGGACAAGCACCATGTTGTACCAGAAGACATTACTAATTTCGCTAATTTAAGTGGAGATCATTTTTACGCTCATGTAGATCCTAACTCTTTAGACGGAACCATATTTGAACAAAATGTGGCTCACGGGTATTGGGTATTATCAAGAGCTGCGGGATTATTTGTTGATGGACCTAAAGGACCAGTATTACTAAATTACGGTATTGATGAGTGTAGATTTACCAAACCAGTTTACCCAGGAATGATTATTGGTGTTCGTTTTACATGTAAAGAAAAAATATCTCAAGAAAAGAAAATTGCTGAAGAAGGTGAAGTTTTAGATAAAGGTATGGATATCAAAAAAGGAATTGTAAAATTCTTAGTTGATGTATATGATGAAACTGGAGAAACAGTAGCTTTAGCTACAATATTAACAATGATAAAATTTAAAAATCAGAATTAGTTTTTAGTGTATAGTATTTGGTATTTAGATAGAACCATACACTAAACACTGACAACTAAAAACTATCATAAATGGGACTTTTAAACTATAATGAATTAGATGTTTGGAAAGAATGTCGGAAACTTGTTACAAAAGTTTATCGCATAACTAAAAATTTCCCAAAAGATGAAATTTATGGTCTAACAAATCAAATCAGACGTTCATCTATTTCTATCATCTCAAACGTAGCGGAAGGAACTGGAAGAAATACGACCAAAGATGCTTTACAGTTCTTTTATATTTCGAGAGGTTCTCTTTTTGAAGCTGAAGCTCAACTTAT
This sequence comes from Flavobacteriales bacterium, assembly GCA_029262915.1. GTDB lineage: Bacteria > Bacteroidota > Bacteroidia > Flavobacteriales_E > Vicingaceae. The sequence goes on along the minus strand of JAJCYN010000278.1, from coordinate 2,509 downwards.
TATCGCTAAAGATTTAGATTATATTACTGAAAAACAACTAAAAGAAATACTTTTACAATTCACAACTTGTAAAAAATTGTTAAATGGTTTTATCAATTACCATAAAGCCAAATTGTAATCTATAAACCATACACTAAATACTATAAACTATATGCTAAATTCACTTACTCCCAACTTAATGGTAAACGATGTAGAAGAAACCATCGAATACTATACAGATGTATTAGGGTTTACCCTTCTAATGACAGTTCCTGAAACAGGAAAATTAGATTGGGCAATGGTAAAACGTAACGATGTAGTTATAATGTTCCAATCTTCTAAAAGTCTAAAAGAAGGAGTTCCTAGACTGAAAGGTGAAAAACCTGGTGGTGGACTAACATTTTACATTAAAGTAGATAGAGTAACCGAAATACATGAAGAATTATTTAACAACGAAGTAGAAATTATTTCAGACTTAGACAGTACTTTTTACAATACCATTGAATTTTCAGTTGTAGATATCAATGGATATATATTAACATTTTCAGAAGACAAAGAATAATCATATAATGAGTTATGAGTGATCTGTATTTTCACTCAACACTCAACACTCAACACTCAAAAAATGACTGCAATAGAACAAGGTTCAGTAGAAATTGAAATTAACGATAGAGGAATTGCAACAATAGAATTCTCTCATCCCTCAAGTAATTCGTTGCCAGGAAAAATCTTAAATAAATTAGCCGATACAATTACAAGTGCAGGAAACAATGATGCAATTAAAGTCATAATTCTTAAATCTGCAGGTGATAGAGCTTTTTGTGCTGGAGCAAGTTTTGATGAATTAATTTCCATTAATGACTTGGAAACAGGAAAAACATTTTTTGCTGGTTTTGCAAATGTAATTAATGCAGCTCGTAAATGTCCAAAATTAATTATTGGGCGAGTACAAGGAAAAACTGTTGGTGGTGGAGTTGGAATGGCAAGTGCTGTAGATTTTTGTTATGCGACAACTTTTGCATCAGTCAAATTAAGTGAGCTTGCTGTGGGTATCGGACCATTTGTAGTTGGACCAGCAGTAGAACGTAAAATTGGCACCTCAGCAATGAGTATGATGGCTATTAATGCTACAGAATGGTACACCGCTGAGTGGGCAAGAGAGAAAGGGTTATATGCTGAAATTTTTGATGATATAGTTCCTTTGGATGAGGCGGTTAGTATTTTAGCTAATAAATTAGCTGCATCAAACCCAGAGGCTATGACGATGCTTAAAAAAGCATTTTGGACAGGCACGGAAAACTGGGACGCCTTATTAGCTGAAAGAGCTGCAATGAGTGGAAAGCTGGTATTATCCGATTTTACTAAAAATGCAATTAATGCGTTTAAGAATAATTAAATAACATTCAATTATCTTTTCTGATAAAAAATATTCTGTATAATGAAAAAATTGAAATCTGTATTTATTGCAATCATTTATTTAGCTATCTCTGACTACAGTTATAGCCAAAATGAAAACAACATTTGGTATTTTGGCGACCATGCAGGTATAGATTTTAACAGTGGAACACCGGTTGCTATCACTAATAGTGCTATGAACACTAGCGAAGGATGTGCATCTGTAAGTAGCGGTTCTGGGAATTTATTATTTTATACAGATGGAAGCACTATTTGGAATAAAAACCACATTCCAATGCCTAATGGTTCAGGCTTAATGGGGAATTTTAGCTCAACCCAATCTGCGGTTATAATTAAAAAGCCTGGATCTAATACTATTTATTATGTATTTACTGTTGACGATATAGCAGGTCCTGATGGATTCAGATATTCAGAAGTAGATATGAATTTACAAAATGGGTTAGGGAATATAAATTCAAATAAAAACATCTTAGTTGCCAATTCAACAACCGAGAAACTTATAGCAATTAAACATCAAAACGGATTAGATTTTTGGATAATTATATCATTGTACAATACTAATACTTTCAATTGTTATTTATTATCCTCAGCTGGTATAAACACAACCCCCGTTTCAAGTAATGTTGGACCTATTATAACAGGCAACGGTGTTTTTAATTCTACAGGCAATTTAAAAGCATCTCGATCTGGTCTTCGAATTGCTATGGCGAACCTTCTTATGGATGATGTAAGCTTATTTGATTTCAATAATTCTACTGGAATTTTGAGTAATCCTATGTCATTTAATGGTTTTGGAGGAGTTGGTCCATATGGAGTAGAATTTTCTCCAAATAACAATCTTTTATATGTGAGTATTGAGGGATTTATAACTGACGATGTAATTCAATTTAATCTACTAGCAGGTTCTCAATCTATGATTAGTAATTCTCGTGTAATAATTGGTACAGGTGATGGTGGTGGAGCTCTTCAACTTGCTCCCGATAATAAGATATATAATGCTAAAGATCAGGCAGGTCTGAATCTCAATTTAATTAACAATCCAGATGTAGTTGGTACTGGCTGTAACTATGTTCCAAATGGATTTAACTTAGGGGGGGGAATATCCACTTTTGGA
>JAJCYN010000277.1 GCA_029262915.1 Flavobacteriales bacterium | reverse complement strand
TAGAGAAATTTGCTCGTGAGAACTATTTTATGAAAAAAGAAAATGAAGAGGTTTTCGTTTTCACTACAGAATAAGAATCTCTTTTCTCCTTCTTAATATTTTCTATCTTTGCCGCCAGTTAAAAAGAACTACTAATGGGATTATTTGAAGCGTTTGATAAAGTAAACCATCAAGATTGGATAGATAAGATTTTAGTTGATCTAAAAGGCAAAGATTTTAAGGAAACTTTAGTTTGGAATTCTAATGAAGGAATTGATGTTCAGCCTTTTTACAATAGCAACTCTATCGTTTCTACTTTTACTCCATTAAAAAAATATAATAGTTGGAAGATTAGAGAAACAATAGTTATTCATTCTATTAAAGAAGCAAACAGAAAAGCATTATTAGCACTAAAAGGTGGTGTAAACGCTATTTTATTTATTGGTGAGATAAAAGATCAAGCTGAAATGAATGACCTTTTAAATGACATTCAAACAGACATTATAGAAATTCATTTTTACAATTCCGCTCCAAAATTTACTTTAGAATTAATAACTCAAAAACAAGGAAGCGTTAGTTATGATTATTTGGGTGAATGTTTATTTTCTGGAAACTGGAACGCTAAAGAAAATGACCTTAAAGAATTAGCTGAAATAACCTTAAAAAATAATACCATAAAAACTATAACAGTTAATGGGACTAATTATAGCAATGTTAAATATGGTCTTGTTCAAGAAATTGCTTTTAGTTTAAGCCAAGCCGTTGAGTATTTTAATTTACTAACTGATAAAGGAGTTGATGCCAATACAATTGCTTCAAAAATTCAACTTACTTATGGCGTTGGAAGCAATTATTTCTTTGAAATTGCTAAAATTAGAGCAACACGTAAATTATGGAAATTGATTTTAGAACAGTACAAGGTTACTGATTTAACAATAACTATTCATTCTGAAACTTCAAGCTCAAAATTATCTGAAGAGGATAAAAATTACGATATAATAAGAAATACAACTAAGGCAATGTCTGCTATTATTGGTGGATGTGACAGCTTAACTGTATTACCACACGATACCACTGAAACTTCTATCGATTTCTCTAATCGGATTGCCAAAAATATACAACACATTCTAAAAGAAGAAGCCTTCTTTGATAAAGTAAATAATCCTGCTGATGGATCTTATTACATAGAAAAATTAACAGATGAAATCGCCAATAAAGCATTACAATTATTTCAGGAAGTTGAAGAGCAAGGTGGCTTTCTAGCTTGTATTGATAATGGGTTCATTTCAAATCAAACAAAATCTGAAACTATAAATTAAGATGAAACCAGATTTTTCAAATATCAGCTACAAAAATATTGGTTCCTCAATTAATGAGAACACTAATGATAAGGAATGGGTCACTGCAGAGCAAATATCAGTTAAAAATGTTTACTCCATTAAAGACATTGAAGGATTAGAGCATCTAGATTTTATAGCAGGAATTGCTCCTAATTTAAGAGGACCTTACTCTACAATGTATGTAATGCGACCTTGGACCATTAGGCAATATGCTGGCTTTAGTACTGCTGAAGAATCAAATGCTTTTTACAAAAGAAATTTAGCTGCAGGGCAAAAAGGGTTATCAGTTGCCTTTGATTTAGCGACACATAGAGGTTATGATTCTGATCATGAACGTGTAGTTGGTGATGTTGGTAAGGCTGGTGTTGCGATTGACTCTGTAGAGGATATGAAAATATTGTTCAACCAAATTCCACTAGATAAGATGTCAGTTTCTATGACCATGAATGGAGCTGTAATCCCTATTCTAGCTTTTTATATTGTTGCAGCTGAAGAACAAGGAATTCAACCAGAAGAGTTAGCAGGGACAATTCAAAACGATATTTTAAAGGAGTTTATGGTGAGGAATACTTATATCTATCCTCCGCAAGCATCAATGCAAATTATTGCCGACATTTTTAAATACACTTCTAAAAATATGCCCAAATACAATTCAATTAGTATTTCGGGGTACCACATCCAAGAAGCTGGAGGGACCAATGATATTGAGTTAGCTTACACTTTGGCAAATGGACTAGAATACATCAGAACTGGGATTGCTTCAGGAATGGATATAGATACCTTTGCTCCTCGTCTATCTTTTTTCTGGGGAATAGGAATGAATCATTTTATGGAGATTGCTAAAATGCGTGCTGGAAGAATGTTATGGGCAAAAATTGTGAAACAATTTAATCCTAAAAACCCTAAATCCTTAGCATTAAGAACACACTCACAAACTTCGGGCTGGAGTTTAACAGAACAAGACCCGTATAATAATGTTGCAAGAACAACTATTGAAGCTATGGCCGCTGTTTTGGGTGGGACACAATCATTACACACCAATGCTTTAGATGAAGCCATTGCCTTACCAACAGATTTCTCAGCAAAAATTGCCCGAGACACTCAAAAATACATTCAAAAAGAAACCCAAATTTGTAGAACTGTTGACCCTTGGGGAGGTTCTTTTTATGTTGAAAGATTAACCCACGAAATAGCTGAACGTGCCTGGAAATTAATTGAAGAAGTAGAAGAATTAGGCGGCATGGCAAAAGCCATAGAAAAAGGAATTCCGAAATTAAGAATTGAAGAAGCTGCTGCTCGTAAACAAGCCAAAATAGATGCTGGCAAAGAAATTATTGTCGGTGTAAACGAATACAAAGTTGATAACAATCAACAATTAGACATCTTAGATGTTGATAATGATAAGGTTAGAGAAAGCCAAATAGCAAGGTTAAAACAAATAAAAACAGATAGAGATTCTGATAAAGTTGTTGC
>JAJCYN010000276.1 GCA_029262915.1 Flavobacteriales bacterium | reverse complement strand
ATTACCGCTCCTGTACCATAACTTGCCAACACATAATCACCAATCCAAACAGGAATTTTATCTCCAGTAAAAGGATGTATGGCATAAGCTCCTGTAAATTCACCAGAAATAGTTTTTACATCGCTCATTCTATCTCTTTCCGATTTTAATGAAGCTGCTTTTTGGTAAGCCTCAATCTTATCTTTCTGTTCAACTGTGGTAATTTTTGAAACCAACTCGTGTTCTGGTGCTAACACCATAAAGGAAACTCCAAAAATAGTATCAGGACGAGTAGTAAAGACTTCAATTTTATCATCAAAACCATCTACATCAAAATGAACTGCGGCTCCCTGAGATTTTCCTATCCAGTTGCGTTGTATGTCTTTAATAGAATCTGTCCAATCAACAGTTTCTAAATCCTTTAATAAACGTTCTGCGTAAGCGGTAATTCGCATACTCCATTGGCGCATTAATTTTTGCTCAACAGGATGTCCGCCACGCTCTGAAACACCATCTTTAATTTCATCATTGGCCAAAACAGTTCCCAATACTGGGCACCAGTTTACCCAAGTATCAGATAAATAGGTTAAGCGGTAGTTCATTAGTAGTTGCTGTTGCTCTTCTTCGCTTAATGCATTCCATTCTAATCCTGTAAAAACTTCATCGAATTCAGTAGCAGCTTTTATATTAATGTTTCCTTCCGCTTTGAAAATTTCAATTAAGGTGTCAATACTTTCAGCTTTATCTGTTTCTTTGTTGTACCACGAATTGAAAATTTGTTTAAAAATCCATTGTGTCCATTTGTAATAATTAGGTTCTGAAGTTCTTACTTCTCTGTCCCAATCAAAAGAAAAACCAATTTTATCAAGCTGCTTTCTGTAACCAGGAATGATATTTCCTTCTTTATCTGTTCCGCCTTCAATATTTGTTTTGGTAGTAGTTGCTGGATGCTGCCCTGTTTGAATAGCATACTGCTCGGCAGGCAATCCAAATGAATCATATCCCATAGGATGCAACACATTATATCCTTCTAATCTTTTATAACGAGCATAAACATCAGATGCAATATATCCTAACGGATGACCAACATGTAAACCTGCTCCAGAAGGATATGGAAACATATCCAATACATAAAATTTCGGTTTTACAGAATTGTCTTCTGCAGCAAAAATTTTGTTTTCAGCCCAATACTTTTGCCAGTTTTTTTCAATCTCGTTAAATTGATATTGAATCGTTAATAAGTCTATTAATACGCTGCGAAATTAACAATATTTAGCAGTATTTTTGAACAATTAAGTTGTTAATCAAGGAGTTTAATAATATCTTGCAAGCAATTATTTTTTATGTCGGGAACAGAAAACAAACATTCAAAAAGAAGATTAAGATCGTCTTATCTTACTACTATTATTAGTATTTCTCTGGTGCTCTTTATGTTGGGAATGTTAGGCTTAATTATTTTAAATGCCAAACAGATTTCTAATCACGTAAAAGAAAACATAGGGTTTTCTATTATTCTAAATAAAGGAATTAAGCAACAAGAGGTAAAACACATTAAAGATTTATTAGACACGGAATCTTTTGTTAAAGAAACAATATTTATTGATCCAGATGTTGCTGCGGAAGAATTTCAAGAAGCATTAGGAGAGGAATTTGTTAAATTTATTGGTGAAAATCCATTATTACCTTCTATTGATGTGAAGTTAAATGCTGCTTATGCAAATCCAGATAGTTTGGCAAACATTGAAGTGACTTTATTGGAAAACACCAAAATTAAAGAAGTATTTTACCAAGCAGATTTAGTAGATGCAGTCAATAAAAATATGAAAAAAATCAGTTTATATTTATTGGGGTTTAGTGCTTTGTTATTGGTAATTGCAATGGCATTAATTAACAATACAATTCGGTTATCAATTTACTCCAAACGATTTTTAATTAAAACCATGCAATTGGTTGGTGCACGTCATTCTTTTATTAGAAGACCTTTTGTTGCACAAGGAATTGGAAATGGAATAGTTGCTGCTTTTATAGCAATTGGGTTAATTGTTACTTTTTTATATTATTTACAGCAACAGTTTCCAGAGTTAATAGATTTTAAAAACATTGAACTTTATGGGGCACTATTTCTTATAGTAATAATCTTAGGAATTATTATTTCGTGGATTTCTACTAACTTAGCAGTCCGAAAATATTTACGAATAGAAACAGGAGACCTATATTAAGAGGTACAGAATCGCTTTAAAAAGCTAAACCTCACATAATATGAGTTTGGTCACAAAAAATTAAAAAATATGAGTGAAGAAAATAATGACAATAAACTAAATCAGGATTTTGCCTTTGGCAAGCAAAACTATATCCTAATGGCTGTCGGAACTGGTCTTGCAATTATTGGTTATTTTTTAATGTCTGGTGGAGGCTCTGATGATCCAGCAGTTTTTAGCGAAGAATTATTCAACACACAGCGAATGTACGTTGCTCCATTAATGATTCTTGCTGGTTTAGGAATAGTAGGTTGGGGAATCTTAAAGAAAGCTAAGTAGTAATTTGCCGTCATTGCGAATGAAACATAGTGGAGTGAAGTAATCTCACAATTACAATAAGATTGCTTCGTACCTCGCAATGACGTAAATAATACATTTCAATGTCAATTTTAGAAGCAATCATTTTAGGAATCATTCAGGGGTTAACGGAATTTCTACCTGTAAGTAGTAGTGGTCATCTAGAATTAGCTAAAGTTATTTTGGGAGATAATTCTGTTCCTGAAGAAAGTATGTTAATGACGGTTGTGTTACATGGAGCAACAGCATTAAGCACTATTGTAGTTTTTAGAAAAGACATTATTAATTTAATTAAAGGCTTATTTAAATTTAAAAATAATGATGAATTCAAATTTTCATTAAACATTGTTTTATCAATGATTCCAGCAGGTTTGGTTGGAATTTTATTTAATGATGAAATAGAACAGTTTTTTGGAGGTAAAGTTTTGTTGGTTGGTTCAATGCTTATCGTTACCGCTATTCTTTTGATATTTGCTGATAGAGCTAAAAACACCGATAAAAAAGTAGGAATTTGGCAAGCAATCCTCATTGGAATTTCTCAAGCGATAGCTATTTTGCCAGGAATTTCTCGCTCAGGAGCAACCATTTCAACATCTGTATTGTTGGGAATTGATAGAGAAAAGGCAGCTCGATTTTCTTTCTTAATGGTAGTACCACTCATTTTAGGAAAGATGGCAAAAGATGTGTTGGATGGTGCCTTTGAAACTATTGATGGTTCAATATTGAATTATGGAGTAGGATTTATTGCTGCTTTTGTAACTGGTATTTTGGCCTGTACTTGGATGATTAAATTGGTTAAGAAAAGTAAATTAAAATATTTTGCCTATTACTGTTTGGTTGTTGGTGTTGTGGCAATTGTTTATTCTCTAGTTTAACCATTTGTCATTCCGATTGGAGTGTAACGAAATAGAGGAATCTATTGAAACAGAGCTATGAATCCAAAAGATACCTCGGTTATGCTCGATATGACAGTTTATATTTTTGATAATAGAAATTAAATGGAGCAAGAACAAAGCAAATTTCAAACTGGACAACTAATTCTAATTGACAAACCTTTAAGTTGGACCTCTTTTGATGTGGTAAATAAAGTAAGATGGTTAATTCGAAAGAAGTATAATCTCAAAAAAATAAAGGTTGGCCATGCAGGGACATTAGATCCTTTGGCAACTGGTTTGTTAATTCTTTGCACCGGTAAATTCACAAAAAAGATAGAAGAATTACAAGGTCAGGAAAAAGAGTACAGAGGCATTATTACTCTTGGAGCAACTACGGCTTCTTATGATTTAGAAAAAGAAGTAGATATTGTGTATCCTACAGATCATATAACTGAAGAGTTAATAAAAAAAATGGCAAAAACATTTATTGGACAACAAGAACAAATTGCTCCAATGCATTCTGCAAAAAAAATTGATGGGAAGAGAGCTTATGAATATGCTCGTGAAGGAGAAGAAGTGCAACTCAAATCGAATAAGATCATAATTGAAGAGTTTGATGTAGAATTGTGTGATGCTCCTGAATTCATAATTAGAGATGATAACAAGTCAAAAATTAACCAAGAAAAACCTTACGAAAAAGGGCTTCATTTTAAGTTTAGAATAGTTTGTTCTAAAGGAACTTACATTCGTGCTATTGCTCGTGATTTTGGTAAAAAATTAAATTCAGGTGGACACCTTTCTCAATTACAACGAACAAGAATAGGTGAATTTAAAATTGAGCATGCTACAAAAATAGAAGATATCGATAAGCTATTTACTTAAAAGATGTTTAAGACCAATATATAAATTCCGTTCAATTGTATCGTATTCTCCGTCAGACAAAAACAATTCTTTTATTTTACTAAATAATATGTCAATTTGCTCTTCCGAATATTCAAACCTTTTTATAGTAGATAAAATCTTTTGAAGGCTTTGATAATCATTGTCGTTGTTAAATTCTTTGTGAATACTGTTGTATGTTTCGCTATCTATTTTTGATTTTATTATTTCACTTTCTTCTGTAGTTTCAATAAAATCAGCATTGGCACAGTAAAGCAGAAGGTAGGCTTTAAATTCATTTCTAGACCAATTTGTAGTATAATCTTCCATCAGTAAATAATATTTAGTAATGATTAATTATTTTCTAATAACTCAAACAACTCATCTAATTTAGGGGTAAGAATTACTTCAATTCTTCTGTTCTTTTTTCTTCCTTCTATATTTTTAGATAAATCTAATGGTTTGTTTTCTCCTCTACCAGCTGCGGTTAATCGTTTAGGGTTTACTTTACTACTTGTAGTGATAATTTTTACTACTGATGTAGCTCTTTTTACACTTAGGTCCCAATTGTCTTCAATATCCCCTTTGCTTTTTAAAGGAACATTATCAGTGTGTCCCTCAACAACTACGTCAATATCTGAACTGCCTTCTAACACTTTGGCTAGTTTTTTAAGAACATCCGTTCCTTTAGCCCCGACCGTGTAACTGCCAGAAGCGAATAATAAGCTCTCATCTAAAGAAACATACACTTTTCCGTTTTTCTGTTCTATGGTTAAACCATTGTTTTCAAAACCAAGTAATGCTTCTTTTACCTTCTTTTTTAAATTAGCTAAGGCTGCATCTTTTTTATTGATGATTGCTTCTAATTCATTAACACGTTTTTCACGAGCTTCCAAATCAGCAGATAGCTTTTTTAAATCAGCTTCTTTTTCCAATAATGTTGATTCTATTGTGCGAAGGGCATCTTCTTGAGCCTGTAATTCAACTTGGGTCTCTTGCAATTGTGTCATTAACTTGCTAGTAGTTGACTTGTTTTTGGAAGATTGTTTTTTATTGTCGCTTAACAATGCTTGAAATGTCTTATTTAGAGTGTTGTAATCTCTTACCATTTTCTCATAATTCAAACGTTTTTTTTCCACGTCATTTTGAAATTGTACCACCTTTTTTTGTAGTGAACTAACTGAGGCTTTTAATTCGTTGTTTTGTTCTTCTAAACTTTGATTGAGTGCTTTAAGCGCAGAAACTTCATCTCTACAAGCTTGTTGCTTTGCTTTTAGCTCTTCGTATTTTTTTGCTGGTACACACGAAAAAAATGTTCCTATAATTAGAATGTAGATAAAGTAATGCTTTTTCATGACCATTATATACTGTTTTAAAAGACAATAATATCCTTTAATATTACGGTGTTAGTTGGTCTCTAGGGATATTTATAAACAGCCTATTATTAAAAACCGTTTTATCGTTAAAAAAAAGATATGTTTTTTTGCAGTATTGAATAAATTCATACCTTTGCGGACTTTCGCTTAAAAATTGGAGAATGAGAAGTTTAAGTGAATATATAATTAAGTTTGAAGGGTTGAAACAGGGGACTCATTTTTATGAGTTTAATGTGGATAATACGTTCTTTGAGGAATTTGATTGTTTTGAGTTTGAAAAATCATCTTTTAAGATAGATTTAGCATTTAAAAAACAATCAACAATGATGGTGTTAACGTTTGATTTTACAGGAACAATTACTGTTCCTTGTGATAGATGTTTAGATGAAGTTGATGTAGATGTGGATGGTGAAGAAAAGTTAATTGTAAAGTTTGGAAATGAGCAATATGACGAAACCGATGATATTTTAATACTTCCTCAACACGAACACGAGTTAAACGTAGCAAGATATATTTACGAATTTATACACATAAATCTTCCTCAAAAAAGAATACATTTTGAAGGATTATGCAATCAAAAAGTGATTGATGAGCTTGAAAAAATTGAACAAAAAAAAGAAGTAGAAGATGACCCAAGGTGGTCAACATTAAAAGATATTAATTTGAATAAAAATAAATAAAAATGGCACATCCTAAACGAAAGACGTCAAAGCAAAGAAGAGACAAGAGAAGAACACATTATAAAGCAGTGGCACCAACATTGGCAAATTGTTCTAATTGTGGGGCTCCAACTTTATATCACAGAGTTTGTGGTGAGTGTGGGTTTTACAGAGGAAAACAAGCTGTTGAAAAAGAAATAGCACTATAATTTATTTATAGCTAAAAATGATTAAAAACTTATTGGTTCAACCATTTGAATTGGTAAGTTTTTTTGTTTCATATGACTATTCATTCGATATATTTTTTACCTTCGTTTGTTCATATTGCTAACAAAGAATTATGAGTAAAATTACTGCAGCAATTACATCGGTTAACGGATATGTTCCTGACTATGTTTTAGACAACAAAGAGTTGGAGACAATGATTGAAACCACTGATGAGTGGATTACATCTAGAACAGGAATTAAGGAACGAAGAATTCTTAAAGGTGAAGGACAAGGAGCATCGGTTATGGGTGCAGAAGCTGTAAAAGGATTGTGTAAAAAAAGAGGAATTTCTCCAGAAGAAATAGATCTTTTAATTTGTTGTACAGTTACTGCTGACCATATTTTTCCGGCAACAGCGAATATTATTACGGATAAAATAGGAGCAACAAATGCTTTTGGTTTTGATCTAAATGCAGCTTGTTCAGGCTTTATTTATGGTTTAGTAACAGGTTCTAAATACATAGAATCAGGATCTCACAAAAAAGTAGTTGTAGTTGGTGTTGATAAGATGTCTGCTATAATTGACTATGAAGATAGAGCAACTTGTATTATTTTTGGGGATGGTGGTGGAGCTGTTTTACTTGAGCCTGATGAAGAAGGGATGGGAATACAAGATTCTATTTTGAGAAGTGATGGTTCCGGGGCAAAATATTTGTCTCAAAAAGCAGGAGGATCTGCATACCCTCCGACACATGAAACAATTGACAATAGAGAGCACTATGCTCGACAAGACGGCAAAACAGTTTTTAAATTTGCTGTTACCAATATGGCTGATGTTTCAGCTGAAATAATGGAAAAAAATAACCTTACAGCGGATGATGTTGCTTGGTTGGTTCCGCATCAGGCCAATAAAAGAATAATTGATGCTACAGCAATAAGGATGGGAGTGAGTGATGAGAAAGTGATGTTGAATATTGAGAAATATGGAAATACTACTTCAGGAACAATTCCTTTGTGTTTATGGGAATGGGAAAATCGATTAAAAAAAGGAGACAATATAATTATTGCTGCTTTTGGAGGAGGTTTTACCTGGGGTTCTATATGGATAAAATGGGCATATAACTCTTAAAAGATAATAGTTAATTTTACAAGATATAAAATCAAATAATTATGAAGCCATCAGAAATTCAAGATTTAATAAAATTTGTTGCGAAATCTGGCGTAAGTGAAGTTGAAATTGAGGATAAAGATTTTAAGATCACTATAAAAACACCACCACATAAGAAAGGGAAACTAGTTGTTGAAACTCAACCTATAGTTCAGGTTCAGGCACCTGTAGGGGCTCCTGTTATTGCTGCTCCTGTTCAGGAGGTTGCTGGACCTACTAACGTTGAAACACTAGCAGCTACTAATGGAGCCGAAGAGGATGATTCAAAATACATTGCTGTAAAATCTCCAATGATTGGGACATTCTACAGAAAACCATCGCCAGACAAGCCGAATTTTGTTAATGTAGGAGATGATGTTGGTAATGATACTGTTGTTTGTATGATTGAAGCGATGAAGTTATTTAATGAGATAGAAGCAGAAATGACTGGAAAAATTGTAAAGATGCTTGTGGATGACGGCTCTCCAGTGGAGTATGACCAACCTTTATTCTTGGTAGATCCATCCTAACAACTTAAAAAAATCAATAAACAAATAACAAAATTCAATCTTTGGAATTTGATGCTTGAGATTTGTAATTTTTAAAGATTATGTTTAAAAAAATATTAATAGCGAATAGAGGGGAAATTGCTTTAAGAGTAATTAGGACGTGTAAAGAAATGGGAATTAGTACTGTTGCCGTTTACTCTACGGCAGATGCAGATAGTTTGCATGTTAGGTTTGCAGATGAAGCAGTTTGTATAGGCCCTCCTAAAAGTGCTGAATCATATTTAAATATTCCAAATATTATTGCCGCTGCAGAAATTACCAATGCAGATGCCATTCATCCAGGTTACGGGTTTTTATCTGAAAATGCAAAATTTTCTAAAATCTGTGAAGAGAATGGAATAAAGTTTATTGGAGCATCGCCAGAAATGATTAATGGAATGGGAGATAAAGCTTCAGCTAAGGCTACCATGCAAAAAGCTGGTGTTCCTGTAGTTCCAGGATCAAAAGGATTATTAAAAGATTTAGCAGACGCTAAAGCCACGGCTAAAAAAGTTGTTTACCCTGTAATGATTAAAGCTACCGCTGGAGGTGGAGGTAAGGGAATGCGTGTTGTTTGGAGTGAAGATGAGATGGAAGAACATTGGAATTCTGCCAGACAAGAATCTGCTGCTGCTTTTGGAAATGATGGAATGTATATGGAGAAATTCATAGAAGAACCTCGTCACATAGAAATTCAAATAGCAGGAGATGCTTATGGTAATGCTTGCCACATGTCAGAGAGAGATTGCTCTATCCAAAGAAGGCATCAGAAATTAGTTGAAGAGACTCCTTCTCCATTTATGACAAAAGCACTTCGTAAAAAAATGGGAGCAGCTTCTGTTAAGGCTGCAAAGGCTGTTAAATATGAAGGAGTTGGAACAGTAGAATTTTTAGTAGATAAAAATAGAGATTTCTACTTTATGGAAATGAACACGCGTATACAAGTGGAACACACTATTACGGAAGAGGTAATTAATTTTGATTTAGTAAAAGAGCAAATTAAATTGGCTGCAGGACATAAAATAAGTGGTAAAAATTATGAACCATCAATGCATTCTATACAATGTAGGATAAACGCAGAAGATCCGTTTAATGATTTTAGACCAAGTCCTGGGAGTATTACTACTTATCATGAACCAGGTGGTCATGGAATAAGAATAGATACGCATGTATATGCCAATTATGTAATACCTCCTTATTATGATTCAATGATATCTAAATTAATTGTTGTTGCTCAAACGAGAGAGGAAGCAATAAAGAAAATGGAAAGAGCGTTAGATGAATATATCATAGAAGGGATAAAATCAACTATTCCATTTCATCAGCAATTATTGCAGGATGAAAATTTTAGAAAAGGAGAATTTACAACAAAATTCATGGAAACATTTGTAATAAAGGAAAAATAAAATAACTTTAGACTCATTAAATTTTTATTTATGGACAAAAACGTATATAAAGTATTAGTTCCGCACGATTTTACAGTAGTTGCAGATTGTGCAGTTACACACGCGGCAAAAATTGCTAAATCCTTTAATGGTGAAGTATATTTACTGCATGTAGTGTCAAAAACTAAAGAAGTAGATGCTGCTAAAGAGAAACTAAACAAGATAGTTAAACAGACAGAAAATAAGTATGGTGTTAACACACACATTATTGTGAGAATTGGAAATATCTTTGACGATATAGGTGATGTTGCTTCTGAAATATCAGCTGGATACATTGTTATGGGAACCCACGGAGCAACAGGAATGCAAAAAATTATGGGTAGCCATGCATTAAAAGTAATTTCTCATTCAAAAGTTCCTTTTATCATAGTACAAGAGAAAGGACCAAGTGATACAGATGCTTACGATGATATTGTATTACCTATTGACCACTCAGATGTTACTAAACAGAAACTAACTATTGCAGCTAGTATTGCTATGCACTTTAATAGTAAAATTCATATTTTTTCAGCAAAAGAGAATGATCAATTTTTACAAATTAAATTGGATAGAGAATTAACTTTTGCTAAAAAATATTTTGCTGAAAAATCAATCAGCTATAGTATAGAAGGTGCTGAACAATCTGGTGGATTTAAAAAACAATTAATAAAATTTGCTGCTAGAATTAATGCAGATATGATTGCAATTGTAAATACGAGAGAAGGAGCTTTATTACCAGATTTTTTTGGTAGTGAAGAACAAGAAGTAATTGCTAATGACGCAGAAATTCCGGTTATAATTACCAATCCAACCCAACATTTTGTTGCCAGTAGTGTGTTTGGAACCTGATCTTTTTAGAAGATAAAATAAAAGGAAGCCTTACATTTTTGTAAGGCTTTTTTTATGGCTAAACCTCACAATTTATTGTTTACATTATTTTAAAAGTATTGTTTGCTTAATTGCTTTTACAAATATCTTTGCACAATAAAATAAATAATATAAAGTAGATTAGATATGGTTTTTCGGTTATTAGCAATATTACTTTTCTTAAATTCTTCTGTTTTTGCTCAGCTTCATACTTACAAATGGACGAACGAAAAAAAGAAAGCAGAAGGGATTGTTAAAGACGGTTTAGAGCAAGGAAAATGGACTTTTTGGAGTAGAGAAGGGATTATTCAGCAAGAAGTGAATTATAAGGATGGATTGTTTGAAGGAAAATACACCAATTACAATGAGCAAGGTAAAAAAAGAGAAGAAGGCTTTTTTGTGAGATCGAAAAAAGAAGGAGTATGTAAGATTTGGTACGCTGATGGGAAATTAGAGATGGTAGGCTATAATAAAAATGGGTACCAAGATAGTTTATGGACTTTTTATTATAATTCAGGAAATAAAAAAGAAGAAGGTTATTTTAAAAAAGACGAAAGAGTTGGAGAATGGAAAACTTGGTATAATAATCAACAAATAAAAAGCATTAGAGAATTTAAAGAAGGTAAAATTTATTTACAAAATTATTATTCAGAATTAGGAGAACAACTTATAAAAGATGGTACTGGAGAATATATAGTGCATCACCAAGCTAAAAACATAAAAATTAAGGGGAATTATAAAGATGCTAGAAGAACAGGCTTATGGGTGGAGTTTGATGAAAATAAAAATCCGATTTCTTCCGGGAATTATACTAATGGAATTATGACAGGAGGCTGGATTTACTATTGGAATGATAGCAAACAAGCAAAATTAACAGGCAGTGTCTTAAATGGAACAAAAGATAAATTATGGACTTATTTTTATCCAAAAGGACAAAAATTAAAAGAAGTAATTTTTGTGGAGGGAAAAGAAAATGGACCGATGAAAGAATGGTTTGAAGATGGAAAATTAAGTGTTGAAGGGACTTTTGTAAATGGAGAAAAAAATAATAAGTGGGTTTTTTGGTTGCCAAATGGTGAAAAAGATTTTGTAGGACATTTTAAAAACGGACTAAGAGATGGTTTATGGACTTTTTATAGTGATAGCACTGGAAATAAAAGTTATGAAGGAACCTACAAAGATGATAAACGAAATGGAGAATGGGTTTTTTGGTATTTAAATGAAAAAACTTGGAAAAAAGGGAATTATTTAAATGACAAAAAGGAGGGAGAGTGGAGCTTTTGGAATCAGGAAGAACAATTGGTAATGCAAGGAAATTTCAAAAATGGAAAAGAAGAAGGAGAGTGGAAATCATGGTATGATAATGGAGTAAAAAAAGATGTTGGAAATTTTAGTATAGGAATAATGGATGGATCTTGGCAAGGTTGGTTCGAAAACGGACAGCAGGACTATAAAGGAGATTATAAACAGGGTCTAAAAGATGGTATTTGGGAACATTGGTACATCAATGGAAAACAAGAACTTATGGATGCTTATTTGGTGAAAACAGAAGAGAAAAAAAGCTATTTTAAGGATACTAAAAACAAATATGCTGAGTTTACCAAAAACAAGTTAACATCTGTACAGGAAGGTCCTCATTATTCTTGGTATGAGAACGGACAAGCTAAAGATGAAGGAGCTTTTAAAAATAATACACAAGAGGGTAAGTGGACGTATTATTATGATGATGGTAAGAAAATGTACGAGCAAACATTTGTAGATGGAAAGCAAGAAGGGAAAGTAACTTCTTGGTACGCTATTGGAACATTAGAAAGTGAAAAGAACTTTAAAAACCATAAACCAGATGGTAAATGGATTTTTTATGAAAAGCAAGCTGGAAAAATTAAAAGTGTAATGTATTTTAAAGATTGAATAAAGGTTAAAAAATGATGACTAAACCGGATGTATATCTTTCTCCTTTGCAGAAATTAAAGCATCAACTTTAGTAGCAAAATCATCCGTGATTTTTTGAATTTCTCCTTCAGCATCTTTAGCTTGATCCTCGCTCAATCCATCATTTTTTAGTTTCTTGATTTCATCATTGGCGTCTTTTCGAGCGTTTCTAATACCAACTTTAGCATCTTCTCCTTCAGCTTTTGCTTGTTTACTGAGCTCAGTTCTTCTTTCTTCAGTTAGTGCAGGTATGTTTATTAAAATGGTCTCACCATTGTTTTGTGGGTTTAATCCCAAGTTTGCATGAGCTATACCTTTTTCTATTTCTTCTAATAATGATTTTTCAAAGGGTTGAATAGATAAAGTTCTGCCATCTATTGCATTAACATTTGCAACTTGGTTAAGAGGCGTTAAAGAACCATAATACTCTACAACAACTT
The DNA here is from genome assembly GCA_029262915.1 of Flavobacteriales bacterium. Lineage (GTDB taxonomy): Bacteria > Bacteroidota > Bacteroidia > Flavobacteriales_E > Vicingaceae. The sequence goes on along the minus strand of JAJCYN010000276.1, from coordinate 1,745 downwards.
TGCTAAGCATCATTGGAGTTGCCTTTCCAGCTCTAATTTTTTGTAATTGACTATCTAAATGAGACATGGCACTCTCCATTGCTTCTTTGGCAGCATCAAATATAAATTCAAGTTCTTCGTTCATGGTTTTTAAATTTGAAATAAAGATATCAAAATTTAAAACTCTACCAAGGTTCCAACATTAGTTTCTTGATTAACTACCTTTTTTAAGGTACCTGGAGTATTCATATCAAAAACAATTATTGGTAATTTATTTTCGTTACAAAGAGTAAAGGCTGTCATATCCATTACGTTTAACCCTTTCTTATAAACTTCTTCAAAAGAGATGGTTTCGTATTTTGTAGCTGAACTATCTTTTTCTGGATCCGCGGTATAAATACCATCTACTCGTGTTCCTTTTAAAATAACATTCGCTTCAATTTCAATTGCCCTCAAGCTTGCCGCAGTATCAGTTGTAAAATAGGGGTTACCAGTTCCTGCTCCAAAAATTACTACTCGTCCTTTTTGTAAATGACGAACAGCCCTTCTTTTAATAAAAGGCTCAGCAATTTCTTTCATTTCTATAGCAGTTTGAAGTCTTGTGTAAACATCAATAGCTTCTAATGCAGATTGTAATGCCATACTGTTTATTACAGTAGCTAACATTCCCATATAATCTCCTTGAGTACGATCCATTCCACCTTCTTCTGCCTGTATTACTCTAAAAATATTACCTCCACCAATTACTATAGCAACTTGTACTCCTTGTTCAACAATTTCTTTAATTTCTTTCGCATATTCGGATAACCTGTCGTTATCAATTCCGAATTGTTTGTCACCCATTAGGGCTTCTCCGCTTAGTTTTAAAAGAATTCTTTTGAACGCCATAGTATATAATTTTTGGTCAAAAAAAAGAGAGAATTTAAATTCTCTCTTTTTAATAATATATATTGTTATCCTAACATTCTTCGTTTAAAGTCTGTAACGGTTAAGCCACTCTCTGTTTCATTTAGATACTGACTAACAGTTTTTTTATTGTCTCTAACCGAAGCTTGATTCAATAAAGTGTTTTCTTTTAAATATTTTTTTACTTTAACTTCAGCTATTTTATCAATAATGTTTTCAGGCTTTCCTTCTTGTAAAGCTATTTCTCTACCTAAAGCCATTTCTTTTTCAATAACTTCTGGAGAAACTCCAGATTCATCTACAGCAATAGGATCCATTGCAGCAATTTGCATTGCAACTTGTTTTCCTGCTTCACCAACTGCTTCACCCGCTTTGTTTAAAGCTACAATAGAAGCTAATCTATTACCAGGATGATTATATGCAATTGCTTGTTCAGCTTCAACAAATTCGTAACCAGATACTTGTATTTTTTCTCCAATAACACCTGTTTGTTCAACTACTTTTTCTCCAATAGTTAGACTTTCTCCATTAAATGGTAAATCTTTTAAAGCATCTAAAGAAGCAGGGCTATTAGCAATAGCTGCATCTAAAATGGTAGTTGCGAAAGTGCTGAAATCAACATTTTGAGCTACAAAATCAGTTTCGCAGTTCACTTCAACTAAAACAGCTTTTTTACCATCTGCTGTAGTTTTGGCGATAATTAATCCTTCATTAGCATCTCTATCACCTCTCTTAGCGGCAACTTTTTGTCCTTTTTTTCTTAATATATCAATTGCTTGATCGAAATCTCCTTCTGCTTCAACTAAAGCATTTTTGCAGTCCATCATTCCTGCTCCTGTTTGCTTACGTAAATTGTTAAC
>JAJCYN010000275.1 GCA_029262915.1 Flavobacteriales bacterium | reverse complement strand
TTAAAAGAGCCAATTCATAGTAATGATTAAACACTTCGTCCATATGATCGGTTAATTTTTGAGTTTTACTTCTATTTACAGGAATACCTCCTAAGAACTTAAATAAATAATTAAACGGGAAAAAATACCATTCTTGTTTTATGAAAAATTTTAGTGGAATTCCTTTCATTAAAAAAAATAGTCGGCCATAAAAAAAATCCCAATTACTGGTATGAGGAGCCGCTAAAATAATGTACTTTTTTATACCTGAAGGAACTTCTCCAACAGCTTTCCAGCCCAATAAATGAAATACAAATGATGCTAGCTTTTTAATCACATGGCAAAAATAACCAATCGCTATTTAAAAGAAGCTCTCTGGATTGCCTTAGGCCTATTTATGTAACGTATAGAAATCTCAAAACCTCCGTTTCCTCCGGTTACACTAGATAAAGCAGAATTATTATAATCGTAAGAAACACCAATCATGTAATCTGTAAATTCTAAATATACTTGAGGAATTATAGCATCTCCAACTCTGTAATGGCTTCCAAAATAGACTGCTCCTTGTTTAAAAAGCCCAGTATATTTAGTAGAATTTCCCATTCTAATTTTAAATAATAGTCCTGGTGTAATCTCTTTGTGAGGACCTTGTATAGCATAAAACATAGATGGAATTAAAGAGAGGCTTGAACTTTTCATATCAAAAGTTCCAGAAAATTGAGCAATTATTTTCATAGGTATCTCATCCTCAGTATCGCTCAAAAAGTCTTGTTTAGGTTTATTTAAATGATACCCTGCAACACCAACGTTAAAACTAGACATGTCACTTCCTAAAAATTCAGTGGTAGTATTTTTAAACTCATAATAGATTCCAGTACCCAAGTCAAAATACCGAGAAGATTGAATAGAAAAGGTTTCATTTGGGTTTACTTCCAAATCAAATTCTTCTCCATTAAATTGATTTCCCCAAGTCAATCTAGCAAGACTCGCAGAATATTGTCCATAGGCACCCTGTATTCCAAGTGAAATTGTATGGTTATCTGCTATTGGCAATATTCCTGAAAATGAAAGTCCCGCCTGAAAATTTCCAAAATCTGATTTCCCTGCTACATCTTTATAAAAGTTTGTTCCTATTCCAAAATAAGCATGTCTTCCATTTCCCTTAGCAATTGGTGCATCAAATGAAGCCGCATAAGTGGTAAAGGCATCTCCAAAAGAACTCCATTGACTTCTATAGTTTAATATAGCCCTAACACTGCCATCAAAAACACCTGTAGCCCCTGGGTTAATTAACTGTGGTGTTTGACCAAATTGAGAAAAATGAACATCTTGTGCATTAACACCTAAAGAAGTGGTGACAAACAACACAAATAGAATCCTTATATAGTTTAATTTTCTCATTATCTTATCTAACCAAAGTAATATTTCCGGTTTTGTTTTCTATATCGCCATCATCAAATACAGCTTTCAACCGATAAACATAAACACCAGAGGTCGCTTTTTTACCATTAAAATTGCCATCCCAACCATAATCAAGAGATGAAGTTGTAAAAACTCTTTCTCCCCAACGATCATATATTTCAAAAGTTAAACTCTCAATTTGCCCGCCATATACGTAAAGGATATCATTGTTGCCATCGTTGTTTGGAGAAAATGCCATAGGTACGGCTGCAGCTTTTGGTGGTGGTTCTACGACATAATAGGCCGTAATTACATCATTCCCGACAGCAGTTAAGTTTACAATTGAATTGGAATCTGATGGGTTGAAAGAGTGCAAATTAGAGCCCCAATGATCAAATATTAAATTACTTATCGGTGTTTCCCTCAGATCAATAGGAGTTCCAGCCCTGTAATTTTTAATGACTGAGGTAGAAGTTAAATCATCAAAAACTGAAAATGTATCTATTTCAACTTCTCCCATTAAAACAGGATCAACTCTAAATTCAATAGTAAAAGTGTCTTCACCAATAAAATGTGCAACGATACTGTCTGGTTGGGTTATTTGTAATGAATTTTCGCTATTGTTTAGAGCAGAATCTAAAGTATGATTAAATACTTCCCAATGGTCAAATATATAGCCAGTATTAGGAGTTGCCTCTAATAAAATATCAATATTTCCAAAATAATTACCGGAGTAAACATAATTAGCGGGTGTCGTAGAATTAATTTTAGCATCACCTGAGCCGGCTGGACTTACATTTACTTTTAAAGGAAAAGGACCTGTTACGTTATAGCAATTTACCAAGCCTTGGTTCATATTGGTACACCTGTTATTTATAAAAGTTCTTAAATCCTGAACATTTTGTTGCCATTCTGCCATTGTCCCACCCCACCTTGTTATTTGACCTGGCATTTCTGGAGTAATAATGTTTATTAAACTATCTAAAACTGCAATCATATTGGTGCATTTAAATGTTGTATTAGACAAGTCAATGTAGCGAGAAATATAATATTGCTCAAAGGTTGGATTATTCATTAGTGCATTCAATATAACGGTATGACCTTGTCCTCCTGGGTTGGGTAAGTTATCAATATCACAAGGATCAGCAGTAGAACCAGTATTTGGAACTCCAGTAAAGTTCGTATAATGATTAAAAGTGGCATCCATATCCCAAAGCGAATACCTCCATTTCAATTTGCTCCCATTCGTATCTAACCCTCGCCACCAAGACGTGTTCCAGTTTAGCATATCTGTATTTACAATGTATGAGTTCAATACAAAATAATCTACAAGGCTTTTCCATTTGTATTGGCTCGTTACAAAGTCAAAATTTGCCTGAACAGCCATGTTGTTTGTTGTTACAAAATTTAACAAAGCATTCCAATCGTTTTGTGCATTTGGTGCACCATATCTTTCCCAAGTTCCTCCCCAAGTTTTTAAATACTGAATGTAATTTGGGCTATCCGTATATTGTTCATCTTGATCGTAATAATAATCCAAAAAATCAGCATCATCCACTTTCTCTCTAATTTCATAAACTCCCCAATAGTTTCCATTCAGATACAAAATACAAGACTGATGAGTTCTTTCGTCCAAGTGTAAGTCCCCTTGGTGTGACAACGTTTGAACATAAGCATCTCTAATGTGAGCTCCTCCATATTCTCCGGCATAATTGTCTCCAGCCGTCCCTTCAAAAGGATAATTATCACTTGCTCCTGCTTTTAAAATTATTCTTTGAAATTTGGTTCTTGATTTGCTCGTAAATAACTGATTCCTTAAAGCATAATTATATCCATATTGATCTTTCATAATAAAATCAACACCTCTTTGATTGTAAGACCAAGAATCATTACCGTGTTTATCATAAATTCCCATTCCCTCCGTTTGCATAATTCCAGCTCCATCAAAATATTCAATTGCACCTACGGGCTCAATTTGTATACCTCCAAACAATGTTGAAAGATTATCACCGCAAACAGAAACTACCGGAACGGTGTGTGTAGAATTGATAAAATAGGTGTTTGTTTCAATAAAACTAGCCGGGATATTTAGCGTAGAACTAAAACATTTTGCCCTCAAAACAGTTGTTGTAGCTATATTGATTGGTGCTGAATAGGTCGAAGAACCTACTGTAGGTTCTGAGCCGTCAGTGGTATAATGTATCGTAATGTTTGGGTCAGGAGTAGTAATGGTTACTGATTGAGCTCCAGGATAAAATCCAGCAGGTACACTTAACGATGGTTTTCTTGCATACTCAAGCTGAGCTCCAGAATTTGCACCATTCGGAGTAGCACTGGTAAAAACACTCCAACTAGCTCCACCATCAGTTGTTCTTCCCCTCGAATGCAAATGTTGATTCGGAATAATAGTTAAACTATCGATTATGGTTCCTCCTGCATCTGCAAGTATAATTTTTTCAAATTTCGTTTGAGTTAACTTAAAGTTGGTATGAATCTCAGAACCTCCAGCTATTTGTGCTCTTTTAGATGCATAAACCATCATATAGCCATTTGCGGGAATTGAAATACTTCCAGGTATTTGAAATTTAGTAGGATTTCCGGCCTTATCACTTAAATAATAACCATTTAAGTTTATCGCTACTCCTGAGGTATTGTACAACTCTACCCAATCTTCTCTTTCACCAAACATATCAGAATGTCCAGCACCAGTAGAATTAGCACAAGAATATTCATTAATTACTACTTGAGCGAAAGCATTTTGAGTAAATAAAATTACAATTATAAGGACAGAAAACTTATAAATTTTAAACATATCGTTAATAAATACGAAATACAATCCTTAAAAGTAAGCAAATCCTAACAATTTGTTATCTAATAAACAAGTTAATATTGAGTTCCTATCTTTCTAAGAATAAGAGAATGAAACAACTAACGGCATAAAAATCACTTTTTCCGCTCTAGAATATAATGCGTAATTATCAAAGATTCTCCTTTAATTGGATACACTTGATCTAACCTCCATCCATTTTGTTTAAGGTCTTTTAAAATAGTTACAATAGCATTCATCCCTTCAAATCCTTTAGAGATAATTTCTTCTCCTTGATTATTTCCTGTATATACCGCAACTCTTGCCAAACTTGAGTTACTACCTTCCATTGTTCTAAATTCATCCTCTTTATTTAATCTTAATTCTAAAATTATATAATCTCCTTTTTCTGTTAAACTTTTTAGCTTACTAGAGAGGTTTGTATTATCCTGAGCACTTAAATTAAAAGCTACGACAATAAAAAGTATGACAAAAACTAAGCTCTTCATTTAATGAATTTTAGACAAATATAAGCTAATTGTTTATTTATTCTATAGGAAAATAAATTGCCGTTTTCCATTTATTAGGATCTGGCTCTGTTGCTGGGTCCACTAGATAAGATTCCCAAGGAGGTCCAGTTACTACAACCTTATTTTTTCTCATCCATTCATTTATACCAAAGTAAGTTTCTGGTAATCTTTCATAAGTTCCATAATGGACCGCAGTAACAACATAAGTAGATCTTATTTTATTTATTTTAATTTCATCATTTCCTACTATTGTTGAATCCTGAACAGGTAAACCTACTTCTATATCGATTAATGTATCCGACCAAAAATGATATATTACCAATGGAAATTCATTCAATGTAATACCTTTTTCATCCATGTGTTGATTAATTTTAGCATAAATTTTTCCGTGTATATTATTCATTTCCGTTTGACTTACACTATCTCTAATAGATAAAAACCACAAATCTCTTTCCATCAACTCTTTTTTAACCTTAACTTGATGAATTTTAGGTAGATTTTCAGCAAATAATTTAAGTCTTTCTAATCCCAACTTATAATCCGGTGCCACTTGATCCTCTATAAATAATCCAAAAAATTTACTAAAAGGGTTAAACCCAAATTCAACCTTCATTCCCCACACCACCTCAATACCATTTTCAACATCATTAAAATACCATTCACCAAAAGATTCTATAAATCCAAAATTAGTAATCGTTTTAATGTATGAGTGAGGTGTTGATTCAACTATTTCTAGACTTCCCTTACCAACCTCATCATTTTCACTATCCCATTTAAAAATAGCACCTTCTCCTGAAGAATTACTAGAATAAGATGCTTCATTATGATAAATAATTTGATCTTTTAAAGCCCAAGGAGCCCAATTTTTCCAATTTTTCAATTCATTTACCTGATTAAAAACTTGCTCTTTATCAGCGTCAATTATAATTTTCCTTTCCATTTGAAAAGAAGAAGGTAGGAATATTGAGACAATCACTATGATTACTATAAAAAGTAATAAAACTAGTGCTATTCTTTTCAAATAGTTCATATTTAAATACGCTTTGTTAAATTTTCTCCATAAAGGTATAAATATTCATCTAATTCATATTAGAATTATAAGCATTGTTTTCATTGTTAGAACTGAAATAAATCACTGAATCTAATTTGTACGTCTTACCACTTATCATTAGCTTTAAGTATTAATACTTTTAGAGGGCAGTATTAATAAGTACTAAAAATAGTTTTTGAAATTAACCCTTTCTCTTATTAATATGAATAAATCCTTACATATATTGGATACTACTCATAACTACTCTTTTTCATATAATAAGTGTTATCATGAAGATGGTATTTACTGTTCCATGAAAAAACTTTTCATATACCTTTTTTTATTAATAATTACAATTGGTTTTTCTATTCAACTTGACGCACAATCAGTATTCTGGCTTGAAGATTTTGATGATGGAGGAGGAGGAAGATGGACTTTAGAAAACGCTCCAGGATCGGGAACAAACCCAACTCCAGCAGGGATAGTTGGATTAACTTATGAAGTAAATAATCCTATTTTTGACAACTTTGTAATTAATGATCGAAATACACCTGAATTATCGGGTAACATTGTACTTGGAACTGTAATAAGTTCTCAAGGAGCGTACCTTCGTGGTAGACATTACAATTGTGCAGCTCCAAGTAATTTACCAAACCCCTTTATTAATACTGGAGGTGGCCCAAATCAAAGTCTTCACATTACTGCTCATTCGGCTTGTGCTACTCTACTTTATGGAGGAACACCTCAATCTGATGATTGGAATTGTATTTCTGACCCAGATAATGGTGATGTACAAACTAAAACAGAACAAATTGCTTTTTTAAATGCGAATATTGATGCTACTGGGAAATGCAACATAAAACTAACTGCTGATTTCTTTTTAGGGGGTGATGCTGACGGAATAAAATCGCACAGTACCATTTTATACAGTATAGATGGAGGAGTTATCTGGAAAATTGTAGAAGATAATTTAAGAAGCTGTACTCCTTTTCTTGCAGCAAGCTGCAACAATTGGCACAGAAGGTCTTTTGCAATCCCAAGTGATGCTGATAATCAACCTGATTTAAGAATTGCGTTTAGGTGGAGAGATGATGGTGACATAAACAATACAGGTGATTACGCATTAGGAGCGAGTTTTAATGTTGACAATGTCATGTTGTCTTCTTGTGATAAGCCAAACACCGATTTTCGTGCTGTAAGTGGTACTAACGTGTGTAAAGGTCAAACTGTAATATTAGAAAGTATAATTTCTGTTAATCAAGGAGCATACATTAATTGTTTCTCTACCTTAACCGATAATTGTACTGTTTCGAGTTACGCATGGACCATTACAGGACCAGGATCTATTACCTATGTAGATGGAACATCTTCTACTGATGCTAACCCACATGTTCAATTGGGTGCAAATGGTAACTATACTGTTGAATTAACAGCCACCAACTGTGCAGGAGATAGTACAATAACTAATACCAATTTTATTACCGTAGCAGATTGTCCTCCTGCGGCTCAATTTATAGCAAGCAACAATATTGCTTGTACAACACCAACCAGTAAATTAGATACAATTATTTTTACAGATATGAGTTCCACATTTGCTGCTCCAATAACTGCTTGGAGCTGGACATTTACACCTGCCACAGTAACTTTTGTTAATGCAACAAATGCAACAAGTCAAAACCCACAAGTTACATTTAATGCTCCTGGCAATTACCAGATATCACTTCAAGTAATAACTGCCGAAGGGACAGATACCGAAATTAAAACTGCTTTTATAGAAGCAATATCTTGTGAATGTGGCGGTGGTGTTGGAGGTCCTGGCAACTTATTTTTTGATGATTTCACAACTGGAGGAGGTTCTTGGACTTTAAATTCTACAGATCAAGGATCAACTGCAGGTAATGAAAACTCTTGGGTTGTTGATGCTAATTATTTAGGTGTATTGTTCCCTTCTACTCCGAATAGAGGAGGTGGAAACTATATGCATATTCGTTCTTTTACAGCTTGTTTTCTTTTGTTTGGAGATTGTCAAGCTGCTTTTAATGCTACGGCTTCAGGAGCTAAATCTTTTACAAAAACACCAATAATTAATGCAGCTGGAGCAACTGGAGTTTCCATTAGTTTTTGGATGTTAAATGCATCTACAGGAGCTAGTGGAAGAGCCTATGTCTATTATAGTACAAATGGAGGTACCACATGGACACTATCTACAACATACAATAGTATAAATGCATGGACCTACCAAACGATAACAAATGCTGCTTTTGATAACCAAGCAAATTTACGATTTGGATTTTTATTTGATGAAGGTACTACTACAACTGGAGTAATAGACCCCCCATTTTCTATAGACGAAGTAACTGTTGACGCTGGAAGTGTTGCTACTTTACCAAATACCTGGGAAGGAAATACTAATGCCAATTGGGCTACTGCAACTAACTGGTCGGATGGCGTAGTACCAACAGCTGCTACAGATGTTCTAGTTCCTGCTCCGGCTAATTTGGTAGGTACGTTTATGCCAACCATTTCAGCTACCGCTACCGCTAGAAACGTATGTAATTTTGGTACAATTACCTTATCGGGCAATAATACACTCACTATTGATGTTGATTTGTTAAATGAAGGTGTAATTACATCCACTACAACTACCAACACTGGAGATGTTATCTTTGCCAATGTGGCCTCTATTTATAGAGGATCAGGAACTATGTATGATATAGATGTAGCCGTTACATCGAGTGATTTAACCTTAGAGACTAATCTTATTGCTCGTTCCTTAATTATATCTACAACAGGAACTGTGGATTTAGCAACTTTTCAGTTATCAATTAATAAAAATTTAACCAAAACCGCAGGAACATTTACTGCTGTAAATGGTACAATTAATTTAATTGATCCTGGATGTGGAGCATGTGTAGATGCGACTAGCAATGCGAATATATCAATGAATGCTGCTCAAGCTTTCGGTAATGTATTTGTAAATAAAACAGCGGGAGTAATAACAGCATTAATTAGTAATGTTACTCATTCTTTTGCTTCACCAAAAACTTTAACCATTAAAAGTGGAATACTCAATGCTAATACTAATACGTTGAGCGGAACAGGTAATTTAACGATGTCGGGAGGTGAGTTACAAATAGCAAAATGTGCTACGGTAGTTCCCGAACTTACAGGTAATTATGCTCTTATAGCAGGAAGGGTTACTTTTAATGGAGTTTGTAATCAGATAACACGAGTTAATCTACCTGGAGGATTAAGCCCAGCAAACACTGTCTTTTCTGAAGATTTTGAAGCTCCAGTAGTTGCTGATAGAAATGTAATTGTTGGAGTTATAGGTGCTTGGACAGAGTCTAACACAAACCCTCATCCGGAAGCTTCCTTTGTAAATAATGATGCCATGATAACATCACAAGCAGGAGGAATAAATATGACCACATTAGATGATAATGATGTAGTAGATGTAGTAGAAACACTCACTAGTGATGTTATTAATTTTGGTGTTTTTACAACGAATCCCTCCTTAACTTATGATTTTGACATACAAAATGTAGGTGTAGGTTCTATGTTAGAAGTATTATACAAAAGTGCATTGGGTAATGCTTGGACTGTTGGAGCAACACACAATATTCTTGGTTCTTCTGGTACAAATACAATTGCTTTAGCAGGTGCAAGCAGTACCTTTTATATTGGTTTTAGAGTTTCTATATCTCCTAAAACTACTGGTGGAGGGCCTTCTGTTGGTATAGTTGTTGGAAAAGTAAGCTTTGATAATATTGGTGTTACAGGGCAACAAACACTATCTCCTAACGTAACTTACTATGATGTAGAATATACCGGAACTAGCATAAAAACACTAGACAATGGTAATTTAAAAATTAACAATCAGCTTCTATTGAACTTACCCACAGCAACTGGTAATTACGTTGATGCTGGTACTGACACTGTAAAAATGTTTAACAATAACAGTGCTGGAGTAATAAATAGAACAGGAGGGCACGTTGTAGGTGAGCTAAGTCGTGCTATAACATCTAATGGTGGTACTTATGCTTTTTATGTAGGTAGCGATAATTCTGATGCGGAAACATATTATGAGCCCATTTTTGTAACTCCTACAAACATTTCTGGAGCAACTTCAATAATCGCGAATTTTAATGATGCCTCACCTAACCCTGGAATTGTTGTTCCTTCTATTATTTTTGGATTTGCTCCAACAACGGACACAATACAGGATGTTGAAGATGAGGGCTATTGGCACCTTGGAACGGATGTTCCAGTTACAGGAGGTAGCTATCGAGCAACTGTTAGCCCCGATATAAATTTTTGGACCTTTAGTAAAGTGTGGGGAAGTGGCCAATATACCTTATTAAAACAACCTTCAATAACCAATCCTTGGGATTACACTGCTGGAGGTAGTAGAATTGATGACTCAACCACAACAAATTTTTCAGATTTTTCAAATTTTGCCTTAGGTTTTGCAAAAAACAATCCACTTCCACCACCACTTCCTGTTGAATTAATTGGATATGATGGTGTATGCAACAGTGGAACCGTACTATTATCATGGGTTACCGCTACTGAGATAAATTCTGAAAAATTTATTATTGAAAAATCGAATGATGGAATAGAGTTTACTCACTTTGCGAATATTCCTGCTTCGGGCAATTCTAACGAAATTCGTCATTACAATTTTGAAGACACAGATACCGAGGGAAATGGGTCCTATTATCGATTGATGCAAAAAGATTTTGATGGAACAACAGAAACCTTGAGTACAATATTCGTGGAATGTCAAAAAAATATTGACGACTTTAAATTTGAAATCTATCCTAACCCAACAACTGGTGTTCTTAACGCAACTGTTTTCAGTAAGTATAAAGGAGTTGTAGATATTATTATTTATGATTTATACGGAAGCATGGTATATCAGGGAACTATAAATCTAGCAAACAAGGGAATTAATTTACAATCATTTAATTTAAAACGCTTATCAAATGGAACTTACATTATCAATGCACGACACCAAGAAAGTTTCAAAAATATTAGATTAGTCATTACGCATTAATCAATTTTTCTGAATAAGATTTAATTCCTGACATTACCTTCATTTCTCTTTAAATATAGATGTTTTTATAATTTTTACTATATTGGACGTCCATTTGAAGGTAAAATGGTAAGAATTAAAGGTAAAATATCAATATTATTTGCTCTTTTCATTAGTATTTCTCTTTCCAGTTTTGGTGGGGATAAGGAAGATGAAAAAGTACACCGTAAAGATACAGTAACCGCTTTGGTTATTGCCCCTTCTAATCCTCTTTACAACAGTATTTCTAGTCTTTCTGGTAAGAACATCATTTCTATGATTGATTCTTTACTGGAATTAGATGATTTACCAATGGAGCTAATTAAAGAAATTAATGATTATGCTGAAAGTAGATTGTTAGAACACGATTTTTACATCTCTTTAACTAATTATTATGAAAATTCTGCTATCCCTTCAAGTTCTACCTATGGAAAATGGGATACTCGAAATATTTCACCCTACAATGAAATTATTTCTAAAAATGATACTTCCCTAATTTTAACATTAACTGACAATAGAAACAACTGTAATTTTGTTGCTCCACTACAAAACCCTAAAGTAACATCTAATTTTGGTTGGCGAAATGGAAGGAACCATAGTGGAATAGATTTAGATTTACAAGTTTGGGATCCAGTGGTTGCATCATTTGATGGTATGGTTAGAATTGCCTTATATCATCCAGGATATGGAAGGGTTGTTGTAATTCGTCATTATAATGGTTTAGAAACACTTTATGCTCATCTACACCGTTTTAAAGTAAAAGCTGGTGATGTTGTGGAGGCTGGTCAAGTAATTGGTTTAGGAGGTAGTTCTGGACGATCTTCAGGTAGTCATCTGCATTACGAAGTTCGTTTTAAAGGAAAATCTTTAAACCCTAAACATCTTATTTCTTTTAAAAAAAATGAGCTTATTAGTGATTCTTTACAATTGATTAAACAAAAATGGAATTATTCTGCTTTACCAATGGGTGTAAAGTACCATACCATTGAAAGAGGTGATTTTATGTATAAAATTGCTAATCGTTATGGAATGTCTGTCAATGAGCTTTGCGAAATAAATGGTATTAGACGAAATAAATTACTCATTGTAGGTAGAAAACTCCGGATTAAATAATGTTTAACATAACCAATTACTCCGATCATCCCACTAGAATTGGTTATACCATTTTTAAATTCTATGAAAAACAGCGTGCTGAATACTTTGAAGAGCTTTTAAAAAAAGATAATATTTGGTTCGAATCTTCTGTTGAAAAAGAAAAATTAATCTATTTTTTTGGAATAAGGAAAGGTGATTTAAAAAAAACGATGAATGCGAACTATTTAGTAAGTGCCAAATTTCGAAAAAAAATTATTCCAAACATTTATTTTCGCTGGGGAATTATTACGTTAGCTATTACAATAATAATCTTAGCAATTATTGGGGCAATTGTTAAAACCTAAACCCTAAAGTAAAAGTAATGTAATGATCTTTTAATGATGTACTTGCAAAATCATTTTGATCTGCAACAACAATGGTTTGGCTATCATATGTTTTTAGAGCATAAGCCATATCAAAATAATATTCATCTTCTTTTATTCCTAATCCAAATGAATAAATAGAAGCACTATTATCAACACTAAATCTATCTTTAATAGGATCTCCTTGAAACCTATATCCTGCTCTAATTCTAAACGGATCTACCCTCCATTCTGTACCAACTCTAATATTTTGAGTCATTTGAAAATTGGATCTAATATTTGTATTTTCAACTGAGAAGTCTGCTCCTCCTCCAAAATTATTATCTGCTTCTAACCTTGCTGTTGAATAATCAATGATTTCATAATCTCCATTGATAACTCCATATCTTCCTATGATAATACTTGCACTTGAAACAAACCGATATGGAGTTGTAACAATATAATCAAAAGAACCAAAAGGGGTTTTTTCATCAAAAGTAGTTCCGTCTTTTTTTTCTGCATGGATAGAAGAATCATATTCATCAGTTAATGAATAAATTGACGGGGTATGAAAAGCTGTTCCTATTCTAAACCAATCGGTAACCTTATAAATCATTCCTAATTTAAAGTTTACACCAGCCCCAGTA
>JAJCYN010000274.1 GCA_029262915.1 Flavobacteriales bacterium | reverse complement strand
TGGAGGACATGGAAGGGAATCAGTTGCCATAACCAAAGGTGTTTGGGGAGCAGGCGATTTTGTTGCTGGAAATCCAAGTTTTACCTATTTCGGAAATGGTAGTACAGACAATGGTTTGGCTTTTTGGAATGGAAATGCAACGTCTATTCAACAAAATGAACTGAATCAAAAAATAACATTACAGCCTAACCCTGCTAGTAATGAATTAATTGTTAAGACAAGTGATGTTCAGATAATAATGTATGAAATTGTAGATATTACTGGAAAAATGGTTGCAGGGAGAGATGTGAGTTCAACACAAGGTGACATTACAGTAGATTTGTCTAATTTGCCTAATGGCAATTACACATTGCTTATGGATTCACCAAAAGGAATGATTACAAAAAGCTTTATTGTAGCAAAATAAGAGATAGAAAATTTATAATTTTAAGCCTGAAATTGCTGCAATTTCAGGCTTTATTTTATTACCTATTTTTACGATGTTTAAAGAAGATTTTTTACACTACATATGGAAGTATAAATTGTTTAATTCTTTAGGCTTATTTACTCAAAATAGAGAGAACATTGAAGTAATCAATTTTGGCGTTCATAATACTGACGCTGGTCCAGATTTTTTTAATGGAAAAATTAAAATTGATCAAACTATTTGGGCTGGAAATATCGAAATCCATATCAATTCTTCAGATTGGATTAAACACAAGCATCAATCAGATAAAGCTTATGACAATGTAATTCTACACGTTGTTTATAAAAATGATAAGGAAATAAAGGACAAGGATGGAAATGCTATTCCAACTTTAGAATTAAAAGGTCTAATTGAGGAGGAGTTAATTGATAATTACAATTCTCTTATTCAGTCTAAAGATTGGATTCCTTGTGGAAAACAGATTAAAACAGTTGATGAATTTGCCATAAAATCTTGGATAAATCGTTTAGCAATTGAACGATTAGAACGAAAGTCAGGAGAAATTGGAGAAACACTTCAGTTTAATAAAAATAATTGGGAAGAAACATTTTATCAATATTTACTCAAATATTTTGGATTAAAAGTGAATGCTCATCCTTTTGAGTTATTAGCAAAAAATACCCCATTAAAAACAATAGAAAAACATAATGATTTATTTTCAATAGAAGCATTATTGTATGGACAATCTGGTTATTTAGATGAAAATATTGAAGATGAATATTACAATAAACTCAAAACAGAATATCATTTTTTGAAGTCTAAATTTAGATTAACAGCTATAGATAAAAGTTTATGGAAATTATTACGATTACGTCCAAATAACTTTCCGACAATAAGAATTGCTCAGTTGGCTAATTTATTAAGTAATCATACACGATTGTTTAATAAAATTATTGAAATAGAGTCAGTTAATGAATTACAGGAGCTATTTTATGTTCAAGCTTCAGCGTATTGGAATACACATTATCGATTTGGAGTAGTAGTAAAAGATAATAAGGTTAAAAAAATTGGAATAAATACAGTAAACAATATCATAATTAATGTAATTGTTCCGTTTACCTTTGTTTATGCAAAAGCAAAACAGAATGAAGAGTTAGTTAATAAATCATTGAATTTGCTTGAAAATATTAAGGCTGAAAATAATTTTATTGTTGAAAAATTTGCTCAATTAGGAGTAAAATCAAGTAATGCAATGCAAACACAATCACTCATAGAATTGAAGAATAATTATTGTTCTCAAAAAAAATGTTTAAATTGCAGTATTGGTAATAAAATTTTACAAAATGATTAATAGAATTTTGTCATATTTTGAAAAACAAGCATTTGGTGTTTGTTCTTGGTGGGGAGAGAAACTTCAACTCAAATCAAGCAGAATCCGTATGTCTTTTATTTATCTGTCCTTTCTGACTTTTGGGTCTCCAATTTTTATTTATCTCATAATGGCTTTTTTACTTGAACATAAAGAGTATTTTAAGTTAAAAAAACGTAAGTCTGTTTGGGATATCTAAGATATACAATGTTCAATTTTACGTATTTTAGGAAAATTTATATTGCATTACTTCTCCTAATTGCAATTCTTTTTGTTGGAATAACAGGTTTTATCTTAATTGAAGATTATACTTTGGGTGAAGCCTTTTATATGACTGTTTTAACAGTTTCTACAGTTGGATTTAATGAAGTTAGACCCTTATCAGATTTAGGAAGGATATTTACCGCTTTTTTAATTATCTTTAGCTTTAGTACATTTGTTTACGCAATTACTTCTATATCCAATTATGTTTTGGATGGGGAATACAAAATTTATTTTAAAGATTTAAGGATTAAAAAAAAAGTGAGTAAAATTTCAGGACATACTATTATTTGTGGATACGGTAGAAATGGTAAACAAGCTGCTACTGAACTTAAATCGCATTATAGAAAATATGTGGTTATAGAACAAGATAAAGAGTTGAGTGAAGAGCTAAGAGAAGAGCACGATATCCCTTTTGTTGAAGGAGATGCTACATTAGAGAGGTATTTAGAAAAAGCAGGGATTGAATCTGCAGCAGCTTTAATTACCACTTTGCCAAAAGATGCCGATAACCTTTTTGTTGTACTAACAGCTAGAGAAATGAATCCAAATCTTTTGATAATTAGTAGAGCATCAAAAGATAATTCAGATAAAAAATTAAAAAGAGCAGGAGCTAATAATGTGATAATGCCTGATAAAATTGGAGGAGCCCATATGGCTTCATTAGTTATAAAACCAGATGTAATAGAATTTATGGATTATGTTATGGGACAAGGTACTAGCTCAGTTAATTTAGAAGAAATCACTTTTGAAAATTTGCCAGATGAATTGAAAAATAAGTCGATTAAAGAATTAGGCATAAGAGACAAATCTGGAGCCAATATTGTCGGGCTTAGAACTCCAGAAGGAGAATATATAATTAACCCTTCACCAGAAACGATAATTACCCCTCAGGCAAAAATATTTGTTTTAGGAACCTTAGAACAAATAGATGCTTTTAGAGAATTTACTTCTCAGCAAAATCTATTAAATAAATAATATAGTTAAAAGTGAGAATATTAATCACTGGGAGCAATGGACTACTTGGTCAGAAATTAGTTAATTTATTAGCTGGAAAGGAAAATATAGAACTTATAGCTACTTCCAAAGGAGAGAATCGAATTCATAATAAAAAAGGTTATGAATACAAAAGTTTAGATATTACCAATAAAGAAGAAGTATTTGATGTTGCTGATGAGTTTCAACCTAACACGATTATCAATACTGCTGCAATGACTAATGTTGATGCTTGTGAGTCAGATAAGGAGATGTGTTGGGATTTAAATGTAAATGCCGTTAAATACCTAATTGTAGCTTCAGAACGAAACAATACACATTTAATACATCTTTCAACCGATTTTGTTTTTGATGGAGAAAATGGCCCTTATAAGGAAGAAGACGAGCCTAATCCATTGAGTTATTATGGTCAATCAAAATATGAAGCAGAAAAGTTATTACAATTAAGTGATATCAAATGGAGTATAGCCAGAACGGTTATTGTTTATGGAGTGGGAGAAAATATGAGCCGATCCAATATTGTTCTTTGGGCTAAAGAAGCATTAGAGAAAGGAAATCCTTTAACCATAGTTGATGATCAATTTCGTTCTCCAACTTTAGCTGAAGATTTGGCTATGGGTTGTTGGTTAATTGTTGAAAAAGAAGCGGAGGGTATATTTCATCTTTCAGGAAAAGATGTAATGAGTATAATTGATTTAGTTTATAGAGTTGCTGATTTCTATCAATTAGATAAGTCTATTATCACACCAATTAAATCTTCATCATTGAATCAAGCAGCAAAGCGACCCCCAAAAACAGGATTTATTTTAAATAAGGCCATAAAAAAATTGAATTATTCACCTTGTTCATTTGAAGAAGGATTGGCTATTCTTACCCAACAGTTAGAATCTCTGAACTAAAATGGAAGTTCTAAACCATACTATTTCAGATAAATCTTTATTTGAAGAACAACTTCTAACTTATTTTAAGGATAAAAAGAACATTGTTTTTTTGAACAGTAATGATAAAGAAAAATCAAATCTGTTTGCGGTTTCAGATAGTGATGAACAAAATGATAAGGAATGGCAGTTTGGTTTTATTTCCTATGATTATAAAAACCAAATAGAACAACTTACATCTAATAATTTTGATGGAATTCAATTTCCTGAAAAACATTTTTTTACTCCAGAAATTCTTTTTAAAATTAAAAATGAAGAAGTAGAGGTTTTATATCAAACTGCTGTTTATACTATAAAAGATATAGATGAAATGCTAACTAATATTAAATCATTACTACCCTCAGAACAGGAGTTTGGAAAAATTAAAGTCTCTTCAAGAGTTTCTAAAGAAGAATATTTGGAAAATGTTAATCAGTTAAAAGAACACATCCAATTAGGAGATATTTATGAAGTAAATTACTGTCAAGAATATTTTGCTGAACAAGTTAAAATCTGCCCAATTGATATTTATTTCCAGTTAAATCAAAAATCTCCAACGCCATTTTCGTGTTTTGTAAAATGTGATGATAAGTATTTGATGTCAGCTTCTCTAGAGCGATTTATTCACAAAAAAAGAAATAAAATTATCTCACAACCCATAAAAGGGACCATTAAAAGGGGAGTTACAGAACAGGAAGATGAGAGTTTGAAAAAACAATTGTTTAATGATTCGAAA
>JAJCYN010000273.1 GCA_029262915.1 Flavobacteriales bacterium | reverse complement strand
TAACCTAATAAAAGGAAAACAATTAACCAATATGCGTAAATCAGGTTCAGATGAAGCTGTTAAGATTGCTCCTAAAGTTAATTTTTCCTTAGAAGAAGCTATGGAATACATACAAGCAGATGAGTACTTAGAAGTAACTCCAGAGAGCCTGAGAATGAGAAAAATTTAATGGACATTGAATTAAGAATAGCAACTGCAATTGACAAACAAAGAGTTGATTTTTTAGTTGTTATGATTAATGAAGTGTATAAGGAAACCGAAGGGAATATTTGGATTGATGATTATCAGCGAATTTCTAAAGAACAGTTAATTAAGGCTATTTGTGATAAAGAGTTGTTGTTAGCTGTGAATAATCAAACTATTTATGGTTGTGCGCATCTACTAAGACTTAATAATTTAGCCTATAAATTTAAAATGCTGGTTGCTAATCCTAAATATAAAGGTACAGGAATAGGATCAAAATTAGTTACTTATGTAGAACAAACAGCATTAGGAAAAGGGGCGTCTATAATGCAACTAGAATTATTAGTCCCGACTGAATTTATCCATCAAGATAAAGTTTTTTTACATAATTGGTACACCAGAATAGGCTATGAACTGAAAGAAGAGCATAATGTAGATTATGTGCATCAAGGAATCTCCCGATTTCTAAAAACCGGTTGTGTAGCCAAAGTTTATGAAAAAGTAATTGGTTAATTTTATCAATTTTAAACTCATTTTCAAAATTTCATTATGACTGATATTATCACATTACTACTCTTAATCCTATTACAAGCAGTATTAGGGTTTGATAATTTATTGTACATCTCATTAGAGTCTAAACGAGCCCCTGAAAAGGATCAGAAAAGAGTAAGGACTATTGGTATTTTAATCGCGATATTGCTGCGAATTGTACTATTGTTTGTGTTGGTATCGGTAATTAAATATTTTCAGAAACCCATTGCTGATTTTCATTGGAATGGAATTTTAGAATTAAAACCAAACGTTCATAGCATTATTGTTCTGTTTGGAGGCATATTCATTATTTATACTGCTATAAAAGAAATATGGCACATGTTGGGAGATAAAAACTTGATAGATGAGGATGCTAAGAAAGGATCAGTAACCAACATTATTATTATGATTGTAATTATGAATGTGGTTTTTTCTTTTGACTCTATTCTTAGCGCTATGGCATTAACGGATGTTTTTTGGATAATGGCAACAGCAATTGTTGTTAGTGGTGTGTTAATGATATGGCTGTCGGGGCATGTTTCGGAGTTTTTAAAGAAAAACAGACTGTATGAAGTATTAGGACTGTTTATTCTTTTCGTGGTGGGAATTATGTTGTTAACAGAAGGTGGACATCTGGCCCATATACGTATTTTAGGAGAGGCTATAACTCCAATGAGTAAAACTACTTTTTACTTTGTCATTTTTATTCTAGTTATTGTAGATATTGTTCAAGGTCAATATCAGAAAAAACTAATGAGGAACGAATAATGAGTATTTGATTACTCTGTCTAACTAAAGACAAGTAAGACCAGTAATTTTAGCAATATTGTTCTGTTGTATGAAGAAGTTTCCAATCATTTTAATCGGATTTATTTTAAACGCTTGTTTTCCTGCACGGGTATTAAAATACAATGTAGCCGACATTAAAGATTTGAATAAATTCGATAAAGTAACTGTTGCTAATAATCCTGACCAAATATTTAAGTTCCATAAATCAACACCATCTCAACAATTTAAAGTGCCGGATTATTTAGAATTAGATGGAGTTGAAGGATTTAGTAAATTTATGGATAAGGGGAAAACGGTTGCTTTTTTAGTGATTAGGAATGATACTATTCTATATGAACATTATGATAAAAAATATGAAGAAGATACTCCAATTCCTTCATTTTCAGTTTCTAAATCCTTTGTTTCGACTTTGCTTGCTATTGCCATAGATGATGGTTTTATTAAAAATACATCTGAACCTATTACCAATTATATTCCAGAGTTTAAGGATGAAAGGATGAAGAATATTACCATTCAACATGTTTTAGATATGCAGGCTGGTTTTAAGTTTGGAGAAAACTATTTTAATCCATTTTCTGAAGTTGCCAAGTATTATTATGGAAGAGACTTAATGAAATTTATTGTTAAACTAAAAGCTAAAAACGAACCAGGTAAAAAATTCAAGTACCAAAGTGTAAATACACAGGTGTTAGCATTAATTATAGAACGTGCTACAAAAAAAAACATTGCTCAATATTTAGAAGAAAAATTATGGCAGCCATTACAAATGGAATACCCTGCATCTTGGAGTGTTGATGATAATGGAACAGTAAAAGCATTTTGTTGTATTAATGCTAAAACGAGAGATTTTGCCAAATTAGGAAGACTCTATTTGAAAAATGGTAATTGGGATGGAAAACAAATTGTTTCAAAAGAATGGATTAATAAAACACTCTATTTTAAAGACGATTTAAATGATTTTATTTATTCTAATCATTGGTGGCATACATCTAATAAATTAGCTTATTCTGATACGATTAATTTTAATGAGATTCCAAAACTTCATAAAATAAGAACCGACAAGAAAGGAAATAAAAAATGGGTTCTTTATCCAAATGAAGATACTTTTGCAAGGGGAGTTTTAGGGCAACATGTTTATATACATGCAAAAAAGAATATCATTATCGTTCGATTAGGTAAGGGGTTTGGATTTACTAAATGGATAAAGCTACTTAGAGCTATTGCCAAAGAAAACTAATGAGAATATATATTATCATAACTTTATTGTTATTTTCAAATAAATCTTTTTCTGGTAATTTTTCAGGAACATTAAACGGTGCTTTATCTGTAAATATACTTTTAGGTACACAATTAAAAGCAGTTAATTTTGGACTTTCTATTTTTGGGACAGGAACCTACAAATCAACATCATTAGAAGGGGGAATAAACCTTAATTTCTCTCCATTTTTTCAAAAATACGGAATATATCAGAGGAATTTTTCTGGTAGTATGGAACTGTTTGTATTAGCTGGTTATGGTAAAAATTATAATTTATTAGGATCGAATGTAGGGCTAACAAAACACACCGCTTTTTACGATTACACTATAGAACAAGGTAGTTTTTATGGAGCTGGAGTTGTGGTTGTCCTCAATAAAATAAGTGGAGATTTAAAAAAGTTTGAAAATAAACAAGGTGGTTTTGTAATGCGGTTTAGCCATAAACAAAGCAGTGTGGTATTTAATATGGTTAATGATGTAAATGCTCGACCTTTTTCTAGGTCGGGTACAGACAAAGGCAGTACTGCTCGAGCAATGCTCTCTTACACAACAATTAGAGATAAAGAATTATATGGTTTTGGTTTTGGATTAGATATGTTTACACCAGAAGCAGATTATGGCATCTCTCCCAGAGGGGTAAGTAATAGCGAAGAAGGAATGAAAGCAGTATTAATTAATACTAAACCTTATGATAATTTTTTTCATTTAAATCTTTTTAACTCTTTTGTTTACCAAAATGTAGACATTAATCTAGA
>JAJCYN010000272.1 GCA_029262915.1 Flavobacteriales bacterium | reverse complement strand
ATGAGTTCTATTTTTGGTACTCCACTTATTGTAATTACAAAAGATATTATGCCTGTTTGGCAGCAATCTGTAAAACGGATAATAGATGTTGTAACCTCTGTAGTTGTTTTAATTATGTTTTTACCATTTTATATCATAACTGCCATTATTGTCCTGGCAACATCAAAAGGATCTCCAATTTTTTCTCAACAGAGAATAGGAATTCATGGTAAGCCTTTTACAATTTTTAAATACCGGTCGATGCGTATTGATGCAGAAAAAGATGGTCCAGCATTATCTAGCGAAGAAGATAATAGGATAACAGGATTTGGTAGATTCATGAGAAAAGTACGCTTGGATGAAATGCCTCAATTTTACAATGTGTTGATTGGAGATATGAGTCTGGTAGGACCAAGACCTGAACGACAATTTTTTATTGATCAGATTATTAAAACGGCACCTCATTACAATCATTTACTTAAAGTGAGACCTGGTATTACTTCTTGGGGGCAAGTAAAGTATGGTTATGCCGAAAATGTAGATCAAATGATAGAACGATTGAAATTTGATATTATCTACATTGAAAATATGTCTTTATTGGTAGATTTTAAAATTCTAATTTATACTATTCTTATTGTGATGAGGGGTGCGGGGAAGTAGATTATTGCTATTTTTACCTTATGAAACAAACAGTATTTATTTTCTTTTTACTAAGTAGTTATTTGTTGTTTTCTCAAACAAATAAGGAAGAAGAATTAACATTGAAATCAAAACCTGCAGATTTATTTGGTACCCTGTTAATTCCGGAAAATCATAAATCAACAGTTGTACTTATTATTCCTGGATCGGGACCAACAAATAGAGATGGAAATTCAACCATTACCGGAGAAAATAATTCTTTAAAATATTTTGCAGAGGGTTTGGCCAATCAAGGATTTTCTTCTTTAAGAATAGATAAAAGAGGAGTAGGGAAAAGTTTAACTGCAATGGGAAAAGAAGCAGATTTACGTTTTGATACATATATTAATGATGTAATTGATTGGGGATTTTTGATTTTAAATGATGTTAGGTTTAAAAGATTAATAATTGCTGGCCATAGTGAAGGCTCTTTGGTAGGTATGGTGGCATGTCAAGAATTAGATGTAGTTGGATATATCTCTATGGCTGGAGTAGGTTTTCCAATAGACTCCATTATCACTAAACAAATGGAGACTCAACCGGATTCTATAAAAACAGAAATGGCTGCTATTTTTCAAGAATTGAAGCAAGGAAAAGAAGTAGAAGAGGTGAGCATTGAATTGTTATCTTTATTTAGACCTTCGATACAACCGTATTTTATTTCATGGCTAAAATACAATCCTGCTGTGGAAATAGCCAAACTAACAATACCTGTTCTTATAGTTAATGGTACAACCGATTTACAGGTTAAAATAGAGAATGCTGAAAAATTACATAAAGCTAGTTCAAAATCAAAACTGGTAATAATAGAGGGTATGAACCATATTTTTAAAGAAGCTCCTGAAAATAGAGAGAAGAACATGGAAACCTACGCTAATCCAACATTAGAAAATGTAGCTCTATTAAATAGTGTTGTGGTTGATTTTATTGAGTTGATTCCATAAAACAGAAAGTATCATTAAATATTAGTCATTTTGAGAAATAAATTTCTTTTAATCCTTTTCTTACTTTCAATCGTTCTAATTTCTTGCGAAAAGGAAATAGGAAGGATAGATTTACTCAAAAATAATTCTGAAGAAATTGGGTTTAAATTGCAAAAAGGGGATGTTATAAACCTTTATACCGATATAGATATTGAATATAAGGAAAAACCATTATTTGTATATGAGTGTGAGTTTTATTATGATGAAAAGATATTATTTAAAGGAGGAACAGATCCATTACTTACTCAGAATAATCAAAAAGAATCTAAAGTAACCATAGACGGAATAACCCATTGGAAATTTTATGGAAAGCTTCAAGGAAATATTATAGCTGATATGGCCGGAGAATATGCTATCAAAACTACTTTTGTTAGGAACAATAAACCGGATTTAAAAATTAATAAAGCTGAAATTGTTTTTGTTAAATAAATCTGCTATCAAATTCAACATTCGTATTATCTTTGCGGACTTATGAATTCGAATAAAAAAGTAGCGTTATATACGTTGGGTTGTAAGCTTAATTTTTCTGAAACATCTTCTATTGCAAGAATGTTTCAAGAAGAGGGTTTTGCCCGCGTTGATTTTAGTGAAACCCCTGATGTTTATGTAATTAATACTTGTTCGGTTACCGAAAATGCGGATAAAAAATGCAAACAGTTGGTTAAAAAAGCATTAAAAGTAAATCCCAATGCTTTTGTTGTTATTATTGGATGTTATGCTCAGTTAAAACCAGATGAAATTGCTCAGATTTATGGTGTAGATATGGTATTAGGTGCTTCAGAAAAATTTAAAATCGTTGAACATTTTCAAAATATAGAGAAGAAAGAAATTACTGAAGTAATCGCTTCAAAAATTAAGGAAGTAAATGAGTTTATACCATCCTATTCCAAAGGAGATAGAACTCGATCATTTTTAAAGATCCAAGATGGCTGTGATTATTTTTGTACATTTTGTACCATTCCGTTAGCAAGAGGAAAGAGCAGAAACCATTCCATTAAGGAAACAGTTAAAGTAGCCAAAGAAGTAGCTAAAACTGCTGCTAAAGAAGTTATTCTTACAGGAGTAAATATTGGTGATTTTGGACAGGGAGATGAAGAGAATTTTTTCCAGCTAATTAAAGAACTTGATAAAATAGAGGGAATCGAAAGGTTTCGAATTTCATCCATTGAGCCGAATCTTTTAACCAATCAAATAATAGAGTTTGTTTCAAAGTCAGTCAAGTTCATGCCGCATTTTCATATTCCACTGCAATCAGGTTCAGATAAAATCTTGAATGTAATGAGAAGGAAGTATAAGAATAATTTGTACGTAGAGAGGGTAAAAAGAATTAAGGAATTAATGCCTTATGCTTGTATTGGTGTTGATGTTATAGTTGGTTTTCCTGGAGAAACAGAAGAAGATTTTTTAGAGACTTATAATTTTATCAATGAATTGGACGTGTCTTATTTACACGTATTTACTTATTCAGAAAGACAAAACACAACAGCTATAAAAATGGAAGGTGTTGTTTCGAAACAAGAAAGAAGTAGAAGAAGTAAAATGCTGCACATTCTTTCAGATAAAAAAAAGCGTTTCTTTTATGAACAGCATTTAGGAAAAACTTATAATGTTCTTTTTGAGTCGGAGCAGCGTGATGATTTTTTAAATGGTTTTACAGATAATTACATAAAAGTGAAAGTACCCTACGAGAAAGAATTAGAAAATCAAATTAAAACAATTAATTTAGCCGATATTGATTTAGATGGGACGGTAAAAGTAAATTTAGAACAAACAATACCAGCTAATTAATCAATGTATATTATAGACAATAATCATTTGTAAATGTTTCCATATTTATCAGATTTAACCAGTTATTTATTCGGATTTTCATTCTCTTTTCCATTGCCTATGTTTGGATTTATGGTGGCAATGGCATTCATCGCTGCCAATTATTGCTTTGTTCTCGAAATGAAGAGAAAAGAAAAAGATGGATTACTTGCTGCTGCTACAATTAAAGTGATTAAAGGAGAAAAAGCAAGTGTTAACGAATTAGTTGGAAATGGAATTTTTGGTTTTGTATTAGGCTTTAAATTACTCGAAATAATTTTAAATTATAGCGAAGTAATAAAAGATTTACCGGGATTCATATTGTCATTAGAAGGTAATATTATTGGGGGTATTGTAGGAGCAGCATTGTTGACTTACCTTAAATATAGAGAAGCAGAAAAACAGCGTTTACCAGAACCAAAAGAAGTAGAAGAGAATGTTAGGCCTTACCAGCATGTGGGTACAATGACTTTTATTGCCGCCATTGGTGGAATATTTGGAGCAAAAATATTTGATTCAGTAGAAAATATAGATCGTTTAATGGCGGACCCTTTTGGAGTTATCTTTTCTGCTTCCGGATTAAGTATTTATGGCGGATTAATTATTGGTGGAGGAGCAGTAGCTTATTACGCTTATAAAAAGAAGTTAAATTTGATACATGTTTTTGACTCAGTTGCTCCGGGCTTGATGCTGGCTTATGGTGTAGGTAGAATAGGTTGCCAATTGGCCGGAGATGGTGATTGGGGAATGCCGAATTATGCCGAAATGCCAGAAATAATTAGTTTTTTACCAGACTGGATGTGGTCTTTCGATTATTTTGGAAATATTAATGGAGTAGATTTAGGAGCACCCGGAAGACCAATACAAAGTGGTGGTTTAATGTATGAAGGAAATGCTTGGCCAACGCCTTTTTATGAAACAGTTATGGCATTTATCATTTTTGGAATTTTATGGTCTATCCGTAAAAAAATAAATACACCGGGAATAATATTTTCTGCCTATTTAATTTTTAATGGAATAGAGCGTTTCTTTATCGAGAAAATTAGAATTAACCCTGATTATTACATCTTTGGATTAAAAGCTACTCAAGCAGAGATAATAGCTGTTTCATTATTCTTATCCGGTGTACTAGGTATTTGGTATTTCAAAAGACTAGTCCAAAAGAAATCCATTTAATTTTTTTCTGTTAATAAGTATCAGCTATTTTGATTGTAAAATCAGATAAGAATTGGGTATTTTGTATGTACTTAAGTACTCTAAATTATGTTTCACCTTAAAGTAGGAGATAAAGCTCCTGAATTTGATATAAAAGACCAAAATGGTAAAATTCATAAAATTGCCGATTACCAAGGAAAAAAAGTAATTCTTTATTTTTATCCAAAAGATTTAACACCTGGTTGTACAGTGCAATCTTGCGATTTAAGAGATCATTACGAAAGTTTGAAAAATGATGGATTTGAAGTAATTGGAGTAAGTGCAGATGATGAAGCAAAACACCAAAAGTTTATTGCCAAACATAAATTACCGTTCAATTTGTTAGCTGATACAAATAGAGATGTATTGAACAAATATGGTGTTTGGGGGGAGAAAAAATTTATGGGAAAAACCTACGATGGAATTCATCGAACCACATTTATCATAGATGAGAATGGTGTAATTGAAAATATTATCAAGAAG
>JAJCYN010000271.1 GCA_029262915.1 Flavobacteriales bacterium | reverse complement strand
CTTCAATTATCAATTATCAATTATCAATTATCAATTATCAATTATCAATTATCAATTATCAATTATCAATTATCAATTTTACTGTTCTATTTCTTAATAAGTGATCAACAATAACTATGGCAGCCATACTTTCAACTATCGGTACTGCTCTGGGTAAAACACAAGGGTCGTGCCTTCCTTTTCCTTCAATTTCTACTTCTTCTAGTTTTTTGTTGATGGTTCTTTGTTTTTGCATAATGGTAGCTACAGGTTTAAAAGCTACATTAAAGAAAATATCTTCTCCGTTGCTAATTCCTCCTTGAACTCCACCAGAGTTGTTTGTGCGAGTTCTCACTTTATTGTCTAACCCTTCAACAGGCCCAGGATGACAAAAGAATTCATCATTATGTTCAGATCCTTTTTGTGTAATTCCATCAAACCCAGAACCTATTTCAAAACCTTTTGTAGCGTTAATACTTAGCATTGCTTTCGCCAAATCAGCTTCTAATCTGTCAAAAACAGGTTCGCCCAAACCAACTGGGGCTCCTGAAACAATACAACTTACAATTCCTCCAATGGTGTCACCTTCTTTTCTAATTTTATCAATGTAATTAAACATCATATCTGTTAAGTTTTCGTCTGGACATCGAACAGGATTGCTAAAAGTGGTAGATAAATCCAATTCAGAGTAGTGTTTTAAGACTTTTATTTCTCCAACCTGAGAAACGTAAGCATTTACAGTAACGTTATAATGATTAAGAATTTGTTTAGCAACTGCTCCACCAACAACTCTACAAGCTGTTTCTCTGGCAGAACTTCTACCTCCTCCTCTGTAATCTCTTATTCCATATTTAGATTCGTAAGTGTAATCTGCATGAGATGGTCTAAATTTATCTTCAATATGTGAATAATCAGTTGATTTTTGATTGTTATTTTTTATAACAAAACCTATTGGAGTTCCTGTTGTAACTCCTTCAAAAAGCCCCGATAAAATTTCCACAGTATCATCTTCCTTTCTTTGGGTGGTAATTTTAGATTGCCCAGGTTTACGTTTGGCTAATTCATTTTGAATAAATTCAATGTCTAATTCTATACCTGCAGGACATCCATCAATAACACCTCCAATAGCTTTTCCATGAGATTCTCCAAAAGTGGTTAGCTTAAATATATTTCCAATTGAATTGCCTGCCATTGTATGATAATAAAAACGAATGCTAAAATACTATTAATTTTAATTCTATCTGTCGATGTATTTTTACTAATTTCGAGATATAATTGAATACTATATGGGTAAATTATTTATTAAGAATATAAAGGAATTGATTCAAGTAGAAGAAACTATTAAGAGTAAAGTCTGTGGTAATAAGATGGCTAGTTTACCAAGTATAAAAGATGCTTGGTTAATGACGGAGGATGATAAAATAGTTGCTTTTGGAGAAATGATAAATTCTCTAGAAATTACAGATACTAATGAGATAGAGGTAATTAATGCTTCAGGCAAAATGGTTTTCCCTTCTTTTTGCGATTCTCATACACATCTGGTTTATGCCGCAAGTAGGGAGGAAGAGTTTGTAGATAGGATTAATGGTTTAACCTATGAAGAAATAGCCAGTAAAGGTGGTGGAATATTAAATTCAGCAAAGAGATTACAAAATACTTCAGAAGTTGATTTGTATAATGATGCTTGGGAAAGATTAGAAGAAATTAAGAAGACTGGAACAGGTGCGGTGGAGATAAAAAGTGGCTATGGATTAAGTGTGGAAGGTGAGTTAAAAATGCTCAGAGTGATTAAAAAATTAAAAGAAAAAAGCGAGCTGACAATTAAGGCAAATTTTCTCGGAGCTCATGCAATTCCGTTAGAATATAAAGACAATAGAAATAAATATATTGAATTGATTATTAATGAAATAATTCCAGTTATAAAAAGTGAAGGTTTAGCTGATTATATTGATGTTTTTTGTGAAACAAATTATTATACTCCAGAAGAAACGGATATCATTTTACAAGCAGGAATTGCTGTTGGATTAGAACCAAAAATTCACGTTAATCAATTTACATCTATTGGAGGAATTCAAACAGGAATTAAAAATAACGCATTGTCAGTAGATCATTTGGAAGTAATGGAAGAAAAGGATATTGAAGATTTAATAAAATCAGATGTAATGCCAACATTATTGCCATCTTGTTCATTCTTTTTAGGTATTCCTTATGCCCCTGCAAGAAGATTAATAGATAGTGGTTTACCAGTCTCTTTAGCATCTGATTTTAATCCGGGATCAACACCTTCAGGTAATATACCTTTTGTGTTATCATTAGCCTGCATTAATTACAAAATGACACCAGAAGAAGTTATTAATGCGTCCACCATTAATGCATCCTATGCAATGGGGTTGAGTAAAACTCATGGTAGTATTGCTATTGGGAAAAAAGCCAATTTATTTATTACAAAAAAAATACCTTCTATTGCTTATCTACCTTATTCTTTTGGATCAAATAATATAGAAACTATTATTTTGAATGGTAAGATAGCTAACTAATTTTTTGAATTTTAGGTATAATTCCTTAGCTTTATTGAATTATAGATAGATTTATGGATAGGCAGTTACAAAATT
>JAJCYN010000270.1 GCA_029262915.1 Flavobacteriales bacterium | reverse complement strand
GAGTATTACTTTTTCAATACCTAATTTAAATAGCTTTTTAATTTGTTCTAAATTTTTAATTCCACCTCCATATGCAAATGGCATAAATGCTTCACTCGCAATTTCTTCTATTTTTTCATAGTTGGGTTCACGGTTTTCTTTTGTAGCTGTTATATCTAAAATAGAGATCTCATCAACTTCCTTTTCATTAAATATTTTTACTGCATTAATAGGATCACCAATATAGTTAGGGTTCTTAAACTTAATGGTCTTAACTAACTTCTCATTTTGAAGTGTTAATACAGGTATTACTCTAACTCTTTTCAAATTTTACAAGTTGGCATAATTTTCTAATAATTTCATTCCAAATTTGTGACTTTTCTCAGGGTGAAACTGAACTCCAAAAATATTATTATGTTCAACTGCAGAAACAAAAGAATACCCATAATTAGATTCGCATAGAGCGTTTTCTTTGTTATTTGGATTCATATGATAGCTATGTACAAAATAATACCTAGGATTATCATACATATCTTTAAATAACTTAGATTTTTTTTTTGTTGTTACGTCTGCCCATCCCATATGAGGTATTTTGTGTGGTTTGTCCATTTTATTTATATTAAACTTATTTACACTCATATCTATCCAGTTTAAACCAACTTCTTTACCTTCTTCACTTTTTTTTCCTAGCATTTGTGCACCTAAACAAATTCCTAAAATAGGTTTATTTTCAGATAAAACTTGTTGGTTCAATAATTCAATTAACCCTGTTTCCTTTAAGTTAGCCATTCCATAATCAAAATGACCAACACCAGGTAAAATAAGTTTACTTGCATTTTTTATTTCATCTTCTTTATTAGAAATAATAGATTCGACACCAATACGTTTAAACATGTTTTGGATGGATTTGATGTTCCCAGCATTATAATTAATTATCGTTATCACATTTTTAAATTTAAATGTTTGTACAAATATTATGAGTCTATAGATTTTTAAAGTTATTTTTTCACAGAGTAAGATTTAGTTATAAAATAAAATAATGCAAATAAAATTAAAGAAAGAATTGGATATTGAACAAGACCAATAATAAATCTACTAATAGTGTAACAATTTTCTTTAAGTCCTGTAATCACACCGAATAAATAAATTACAAACGATAGAGTTATTATTAGCGAATAAATATAAAATATAACACGATTAAACTTTTTAGATTTAAAATAAAGATGAACAGTAAGAAGTGTAATTCCTAAAAATAATAAAGAAAAAATAAGTGTTAATGCCCATTTAAGAATAATCAATTCGCCATTACTCATTTCGAGTATATAGGTGGGGGGGGAGACATAAGCACTATTGTAGGGGAAAGAATAATTCCTTAATACACTATTTATAACTAAAAAAGAAGTTTCTCTGATATAGCCTAATAAATAAATTAGAGTGAATAATATAAATAGTAAGATATTTTTTAGGTGAGAATTCAAATTATTTAGTTGTAGCATATTTTTTTATCCATAACATCCACAATAAAAAGACAGTGGAATAAATAAGAATAGTAAATGTGTACTTATGATTAAATTCTAAACTATCTGGAGAGTGCAAAACAATTATTGCTAAACCAACTAATCTCAAAATATTTAAAACGTGTATTATAATTAATCCTATTGGAATAAAAATTAATTTATGTTTAATCTTGCCAGGAAAAAGAAGTATAAATCCGATAAATACAGCAAAAACAGTCAAACCATTACATGGCGTACCAATAAGAACACCATGTGTGCCATCTATCCCAATGGCATCAGCATATTTAAAAGTTTCGTAACCAAACAAACTTAAAATAAAATCTGTCATATAAACAAGATGTTCAATTAAAAAATGGTCAACTAAACCATCCTTTAACAACCAGTTATCGTACAATAGAAACCAAATTAAATAAAGAACAATACCTTTAAGAATGAATGTGGCAATAAATTTATCTTGGGGTTGTATTTTACTAAAAACGGACAATATATATAAGTTATAATATTAAGGTAAAATTAAAAAATAAGTTTAGCTTATTTAATGCATAATATTATTAATACGAATAAAAAACTATTTTTGTCGCAAAGAGAGTTAATTAAATGGAAAAAACAAATCATAACTTTATCGATAATTTTGATTTTAGAGCTTTAGGTGCTAGGATATTAAAGTATTGGTATTTGTTTACGATTTCACTAATAATAGCAGGTTTATACAGCTTTTATACTGTGCGCTATAGCGTTCCTACCTATAAAACATATAGTAAAGTTTTATTGAAAGATGAGTACTCATCTTGGGGGCAGGAATACTTTTTAGAAGGGATGGAATTGGTAAGTGCCAGAAATCGTTTATCAAACGAAATAGGGATGATAAGTTCATATTCTATGATGCGATCTACACTTGATAGCTTGGATTTCGAAGTTTTTTATTACGATATAGGAAATATAAAAACTACTGAACTTTACAATAAATCGCCTTTCATTATTGAAATAGAAGATAGTGTTTATAATTATAGAGCAGTTCATTCCTTTTTTAAGTTTAAAAATAAAGATGAATTTATGCTGTCACAGGATGAAGAAAATTTCGCTGACGAAAAAACATATAAATTCGGAGAGTTAATTAATCTTAAGGGAATTAATATAAAAATAGTTTTCAATGATAACTATTCTTATTATGATGGGTATACCAAAAAGCTTTTTTCATTTTCACTTAATGATTTAAATTCTTTGGCAAAAGTCTATCAAAATAGAGTTAGACTTGAGACAGATCCGCCAGAATCCTCCATACTGAAATTTAACATTACGGGAACAACTATCACAAAAGAAATAGATCTCTTAAATGCTTTAATGCTTAATTATATTCAAGCGGGGTTAGACGAAAATAATGAAATTGCTACCAATACAATTGATTTTGTTGATTTACAGTTAAATGAAGTTTCAGATACACTGAGGGCTACAGAAAATAGGATGGAGGTTTTTAAAAACATTACCAATACTGATAAGTTAGAGATTAACAGTAAATACTTGATTTCGGATGCAGGAGAAGTAAACAAAAAATTTCTGGAGGTCCAATATGAATATAACTATTATAAACACATTATTGAGAAACTAGCCAACAATAAGGACATCGATAAAATTATTATTCCTGCTTTAATTAATGTTTCAATTCAAGATCAGATATACCAATCAATAGCTAATTTAACATCATTATACACGAGAAAAAATCGTTTGGAAACAGAACTAAATGTTAATAGCAGTACTTATAAACTATTATTAGATGAAATGAAAATTACAAAGGACATCTTGATTTCCAATCTTCAATCTAAACTAGATAAAACTAAATTTGAATTAAATCAGTTAAGAGAGCAACTTTTATCAATTGACAAGAAATTAGGAAAACTTCCAAATGCTGAAGCAAATTATATTAGAATAGATAGAATGTATAATCTAAATAATAATTTCTATAATTATTTGTTAGAAAAGAGAGGGGAGGCTGCATTGGCACAAGCTTCTAATGTCCCCAAAGCAAAAGTGTTGGAATTTGCAAGTGATTATACGGTTTCTTACGTAGGCCCTTTTTCATCTAATATTTATTCTTTCAATTTTGGATTAGCGTTACTCATTCCATTGCTAATTGTTTTTTGGTTGTTTGTCTTTAACGATAAGATTATTGAAAAGGGAGATATAAATGCTGCTACTCAAATTCCAATAATGGGGACAATTGGACACATTAAAGATGCTGGGAATTTAGTTTTAATAAATAAACCAAAATCTATAGTGGCTGAGTCATTTAGAACTATTCGAACAAACATAAATTATTTAACAAAAGATAAGAAATCTTTTTGTGTTTTAATAACCTCTTCTATAAGTGGAGAAGGAAAAACCTTTTGTTCAATAAACCTGTCGTTAGCCTATGCATTATCCAACAAGAAAACACTATTAATTGGAGCAGACTTAAGAAAACCTAAGATTTTTGATGATTTTGACCTCAACAATAATATAGGTGTTACAAATTATTTAATTAGCAAATTATCTTTTAATGAAGTAATTCAAAAAACAAAAACAGAAGGATTAGATATTGTTTCTTCTGGACCTATACCACCGAACCCATCAGAATTGATGGAGTCTAAAGAAATGGATAATTTTATCAATAAGGCAAAGGAGATTTATGATGTGATTATAATTGATTCTCCACCTTTGGGCTTGGTAACTGACGCGATGATTTTATCACATATGTCTGATGTAAATTTGTACGTTGTAAGGCAGCGTTATACGAGAAAGAACCATTTAGAACTCATAAACAACCATTATGAGACAAAAAAGATAACCGATATAGGAATTATTGTAAATGACTTAAAAGAGCAAAAAATAGGGTATGGATACGGTTACAGTTACAGTTATGGCTACGGTTATGGTTACGGTTATGGTTACGGAGGAGGATATTATGCAGAGTCAGAAACTAAAAAAAAGGGGCTAAAGACCTTATTTAAAAAGAATTAATTCTTAGTCAGATAATGCAACTAAAAGGAAAGAAAATATTAGTAACAGGAGCCGATGGTTTTATAGGAAGTCACTTAGTGGAAATATTAGTTGATGATGGTTATGATGTTAAAGCATTTGTCTATTATAATTCTTTTAATTCTTGGGGTTGGTTAGATTCATTCCCTAAAGAAAAATTAAATAAAATAGAAATATTTTCTGGAGATGTTCGTGACCCTAATGGAGTGAGAACTGCAGTAAAGGGTTGTGATATAGTTTTTCATTTGGCAGCATTAATTGCCATTCCTTACAGTTATCATTCTCCTGATAGCTATGTTGATACAAACATTAAAGGGACATTAAATGTTTTGCAGGCATGTAAAGACTTTAATGTAGAAAAATTATTAGTAACTTCCACTTCAGAAGTATATGGTACAGCTCAATACGTGCCAATAGACGAAATACACCCAAAACAGCCTCAATCACCTTATTCGGCTTCAAAAATTGGCACGGATTCTATGGCAGAATCGTTTTATAGGTCATTTGATTTACCTGTTACGATTGTTCGACCTTTTAATACATTTGGTCCAAGGCAATCGGCAAGAGCAATTATTCCTACAATTATCTCTCAATTACTTAATGGTTATAAAGAGATAAAATTGGGTGATTTAACACCCACAAGGGATTTATTGTATGTGAAGGATACGGTAAATGGATTTATTGATATTGCTAAATCTGACTCTTTAATTGGCCACGAATGCAACATTGCTACAAACTCGGAAATATCTATGAAAGAAATGGCAGATAGGTTGATAGGTTTAATAAACCCTGAGACAAAAATTATTCAGGATGAAGATAGAGTTCGACCATCGAAATCTGAAGTGTTTAGGCTTTTTGGTGATAATTCTAAGATAATTGAAC
>JAJCYN010000269.1 GCA_029262915.1 Flavobacteriales bacterium | reverse complement strand
CTTAATCTCATCACTCTCAATTCTAAAAATAGAAACAGAATTTTCAACAGCCTGCTCAGTAGCAACTCTTTGTATCGTTTGAACGACTATTTTACGTGCTTCCTTATTCGCATTAATTTTTGCTTCATCAACAACATCTTTAATTAATGCCAATGCATCTGTTTTAGCTTCATCTTTTAAAGCATCAACTAGTTCAGCTTTTGCTTCTTCTGCTTTTAACCCAGATATAGTTTCTAATTGTTCTACTTGTTTTTTGTGAGCAGATTCTAAATCATTTTCCTTTTTCTCTACAATTTCTAATTGCTTAGTAAGATTTTCTTTAATTCGATTTACCTCGTTTTCTTTACGTTTTGCTTCCTCTATTTGCTTAGAAGCAGAATCATTTTTTTGTTTAGCACGGTTTTCTAAATCAGTAATTTTACGTTCTCTATCATTAATTACTTTTTCATGCTCTTCTTTTAATTGTAAAAACTTTTCTTTTGCTTGAAGGATCTTTTCTTTACGCTGTACTTCTCCTTCTGTTTTAGCATCTTCAATAATTCTATTGCCTTTAGATTCTGCTCCTTTTTTCATCATCATAACAACAATACCTCCAACAACAACTCCTCCAACAACAACTCCAATAATAATACTTACTATGTCCATTTTAATTGTTTTTAATTAATGTTAATAACTTCAATCATAAAGTCCATTTTACATTATTTTAAGGCATAAAAAAACCCGCACAAATTTGGCTTGGATAAACCCGCTAAAATAATGTTTGGAGCCGCCAAGTATGTTCGAACTTCCCACGTCCATCCCAATAAATATCGGGATAAATTCCTTATAAAGGTTTACAAGGGGCCTGTTCTAAGCTACTTATGAGCATTGCTCCAACTAAGTAAAATGTTAGTTTATCAAACGAAATAAATTTGTACGGGACTTTTTAATTACGCCTTAAGCGTAAATATCTCGAATAAATTATTGCTTCTTATCTATTTAAAAGAACGTTACAGATGCTGGTCTAACAATTGTTCTACCATTATTAAATCTTCTTCAATTCCAGCACTATTCAAAATGCCTTCTTTTTCCAAATCAAAGTTACGAGTGGCCACTTTAAGTGCAGCCATTGCTAATAAGTCTTGTTTATCTTTAACATCATACAATCGTTCAAAATCACCAATTGATTGGTTAATTTTTTCTGCTGCATTTCTTATGCCTTCTTCCTCGTTGGCATTTACTGTTAAAGGGTAAACCCTATTTGCAATTTTTATTTTTATCGACAACTCTCCCATTTGGGATTTATTAATTATCTGTTAATTTGAGCAATACATTTATCAATTTCCCGTACCATTTCGTTAATCTTCAACTTTACTTCCTTGGTACTTTCTCCATCAACACTCCCTGCAATTTTCAACAACTTTACTTTGTCGTTTAATTCCAAAACCTGTTGATTTTTTTTAGTTAATTCTTCTTTTATTTTTACTATTTCTTTCGAAAGCTTATCATTCTTTTCAACAAATAAAGTATGTTTTTCAATTAGCTTTCCAGCTTTTTTTTTAACTCCACTTACTAAAATTGATATATCTTTCATTTGTAAATATCAAAATAAGTTGACAAAACCAACCTCTACAAATTTAGTTTTTTTACACTATAATTTGTGAATAATCTTATTTAAAATATCTTTTTTTTCATTTCTTCCTACATAGCTTTGCCTATCTACTTATTTGGTAGAATTTTTGCAGGCTATGCCTTAAATAATTATTGAGAGATTAATCAGATTATTGAAGTTTGAAATACTAATTAGTCAGTTTACCTCTCGTTTTTAAACAAAATATGATTCGATATTTAATTACTTTATTAATATTTATAGCTGGTTTAAATTGCTTTTCACAAGACAGCATTCCTAAAAATTATTTTCAGTCTCCACTAGGAATCCCTTTATACCTAGCTGGAAATTTTGGAGAATTACGCTCTAATCACTTTCATTCTGGACTAGATATGAAAACTCAAGGAAAAGAAGGATTTAACATTTATGCCACTGCTGATGGTTTTGTTTCGAGAGTTAAAATTTCTCCTTGGGGTTATGGAAAAACAATTTATATTGATCACCCAAATGGCTACACAACTGTTTATGCACACTTGCAGAGATTCAAAGGAAACATAGCCAAAATAGTAAAACAACACCAATACGAAATGGAAAACTGGGAAATAGATTGGTATCCTTCAGACACATTGATGAGCGTAAAAAAAGGAGATATAATTGCACTTTCTGGAAATACTGGAGGTTCTGGTGGACCACACCTGCATTTTGAAATAAGAGAAACAGAGTCAGAATTCCCAGTCAATCCTCTTTTGTTCGGATTTCCCATAAAAGATAACATTAAACCATTAATACAAAGTATAACCTTAACACCTTTAAACGATACTAGTTATGTAAACAATAAAAGAAAAACACAACGTTTTTTAGTTACTGGTTCTGCAGGAACATATAAACTAAAATACGCTACGCCCATTAATGCTTATGGCGAAATTGGCATCGGTATCGAAACCATAGATAAACTGAATGGTAATGGAAACAGAAATGGAATTTATTCAATAGAATTATTCAAAAATTCAACAACTATATATAAATCAGAAATGAAAAAATTTAGTTTCGATGAATCTAGAGCCTTAAATTCTTTAATTGATTATAAAATGTTTTTAACTCAAAAAATAAGGTTTCAAAGAAGCTACATAGAACCAAACAATCACCTGAACATTTATACCTCAACAAAAAACAATGGTATTGTCCATTTTTCTAAAAATGATAAACATGCATTCAAATATGTTGTTAAAGATAGCTATAGAAATACATCGACCATTGCTTTTGGTGTTACTGGGAATTATGACAAAAAACAAGTTAATGTTATTTTAAATCCAACCGTAGATACTATTTTTAGTTACCAAGACAGCAACTATTTTGAAGATCAAAACATTGCAGTTAGCATTCCTCAAAATGCTCTTTATAAAGACTTATCTCTATATTACCATAAAGCAGATACATTAAGTAAAGCGATAACTCCTACCTATTTTATTCACAATGATTACACTCCTTTACATAAAGCTATATCCGTTTCTATTAAAGTGGGCAGATTAAGTGAATATTTAAGAAGTAAAGCAACTGTTGTTCATTTTGACAGAAGAAAACGGTATTACTCAAAAGGTGGTACTTGGCGAAATAATTATATCACAGCTAAATCAAAAGCCTTTGGTGGGTTTGCTGTTATGATTGATACTATTGCTCCAAAGATTACACCTACTAATATTTTTGCTAATAAAAACATGTCTGGAAATTC
This sequence comes from Flavobacteriales bacterium, assembly GCA_029262915.1. Lineage (GTDB taxonomy): Bacteria > Bacteroidota > Bacteroidia > Flavobacteriales_E > Vicingaceae. The sequence continues at coordinate 6,783 of JAJCYN010000269.1, read as the reverse complement.
TACCATAACCATAAAAATTGCGGACAATTTATCTGGTGTAAAATCTTACAGAGGAAGCATTAATGGCAAATGGATAATGATGGAATACGAAGCAAAAAAAGCAAAATTGTTTTACACTTTTGATAACTTGCCAAAAGGAAAACATACTTTTGAATTAACTTTAACCGATGGAGTTGGAAACGAATCTAACGTTTCTATCCCTTTTACAAGATAGATTATGGATTTAAGCAAGGAGTTTGAAAATAGTAGTTATAGTGTTAATATGAGAAAATTAGCTCGTAAATCTCGTTTGGGGTTTGGTTACCAAGATATAAAACACATTACCATTCAAGACATTCTAATAATGAACAAGCACAAAGAATTAATTAAAATTTACTTTGGGTTAGATAAGATTACGTTTATGGATGACATACTTGATGAACTTGGTATTAACGAAAAAATGCGCATTGAAAAGCCTGGAAAAATCAGAGACCTAGAAAAACGTTCTGTACTTGTAAAAAAAGCACTCGCTGTTGTAAAAGAACGCAAAAAAGAAGAGGTTGCCGCTTTTAGAGAAATGGCAAAAGAGATGAGAGATGAACTCAAGAAGGAAAATAAAAAGTAAACCATCGGTTAAATTCTAGCACATTTATTGGATAACTTAAGGTTAAGATTTGTCTTTTTATTTTATGAAATTATTTTTTAGGAATAGTTCATAAAAATTCATAAAAAATTATTAGGCCTTTAAAATCATTGTATCTTTCCCTTTTAAGCTTGTTTACACTAAATAACAGATAATAACGTTGAATACCGAGATATGAACTCCGTAATTAATCTAAATGATGTAGAAAAAGTTTTTGGTGTTGGAGAAAATGCTTTTCGAGCACTTAAAGGGATTTCTTTAGAGGTACAAAAAAACGAATTTATTGCATTAATGGGAAGTTCCGGATCTGGAAAATCTACTTTAATGAATATTATTGCTTGCTTGGATACTCCTTCTGGAGGAAATTATATTTTAAATACTAATGATGTTGCCGGGATGAATGATGATGAATTAGCCTTGGTAAGGAATGAAGAAATTGGCATTGTTTTTCAAACCTTTAATCTATTAGGAAAAAAATCTGCTTGGGAAAATGTTGCTTTACCTTTAGTTTATGCTAAGATAGAAAAAGATGAACGATACCAAAGAGCATTGGTAATGTTAGAAAAGGTCGGGTTAAAAGATAAAGCCGAATCAAAACCCAATCAAATGTCTGGTGGACAAATACAAAGAGTTGCGATAGCAAGAGCATTAATTAATAACCCAAGTTTATTGTTAGCAGATGAGCCGACAGGGAATTTAGATTCTGAAACATCTTATGAAATAATGAATCTATTTACTGAGTTACATCAACAAGGAAATACAATAGTAATGGTTACTCACGAAGAAGATATTGCAGAGTACACACAACGAATAGTTCGTTTACAAGATGGTTTAATTCTTTCAAATAATTAAAATGAAACGAGTATGAAACTAACAAAATTACATTGGATAATAATTGGTGTAATCACATTAATAATAATGTCTTTTATATTTTGGCCAGAATCCGAAAGTGAAAAATTATATAACATCGTTCAAAAAGGAAATTTCAGGATTGAAGTAAACACTTCTGGAGAGCTAAAAGCAAAAAAAAGTGAAGACATTAAAGGTCCGACAAGTTTACGTGCACACGGGATTTGGCAAATAAAAATAACCGACATTGTTTCTGAAGGGACTTATGTTAAAAAAGGTGATTATGTTGCTCAATTAGATAAATCTGAAGTAGGAACAAAAATGATTGCTGCAGCTACTGAGGTTGAAAAAATTACATCGGAATATGAACAAGCAAGGTTAGATACTGCCATTGAAATGATGAAGCTTAAGAATGATCTGCTAAATCTTAAATATGAAATTGAAGAAAAGCAACTTATTTTTGATCAAAGTTCTTATGAAGCTCCTGCTGTACAAAGACAAGCTGAAATTGATTTAGAGAAAGCAGAAAGAAGCTACAAACAAAGTACAAGCAACATTGGGCTAAAGAGAAAACAAAATGCTGCAAAATTGCATCAAGTTAGGTTATCTTTGAAACAAGAGCAATCCAAATTAGATCGTTTAGAAGAGCTAGTTCAAGAACTCCAAATTTTAGCTCCAAAAGATGGAATGGTGGTTTACAAAAGAACCTGGAATGGCACTAAAATTACTTCTGGTAGCCAAATTAGTGTTTGGGATCCAACAGTAGCAACACTCCCAGATTTATCAAAAATGGTAACAAAAACTTATGTTAACGAAATAGATATAAGTAACTTAAAAAAAGGGTTAAAAGTCGATTTAACTATAGATGCTTTTCCCGATAAAAATTTTACAGGAGAAGTCGTAGATGTAGCCAATGTTGGAGAGCAGTTACCCAATAGCGATTCAAAAGTGTTTGAAGTAACAGTAGAAATAAACGAAAAAGATACACTTTTAAGACCGGCTATGACAACCAATAATGAAATACTTGTTGAAGAATTAAAAGACGTACTTTTTATTCCACAAGAAAGCGTTTTTGTAAATGATTCTATCAGTTACGTTGTATTAAAAACTGGATTGGGATTAAAAAGACAAGAAGTTAGCTTAGGAAAAACAAATGCTAATTTCGTAGTAATTTTAAAGGGATTATCAGAAAAAGAGGAATTTTTGATGGTTAAACCAGAAGATATTGAATCAATTTCGTGGAGGTAATTTTTGTTTAATCGAACCAATATAAACATTGCTTTTGATGCCTTATTCGAAAATAAATTTCGGTCAAGTTTAACTGCTCTTGGAATTATTTTTGGTGTTGCTGCTGTAATAACCATGCTCGCTATTGGTAACGGAGCCCAACAACAAATTATTGAACAAATTGAGCAAGTTGGGGCTAAAAACATCATTATTCGTCCGAAAATTACTGGAAACATTGAAGAAGAAGATAACGTTACAAAAAAATACAGCCCTAAATTAACTGTAAATGATGTTAACGCAATTAAAGATATTTTACCCGGAATAGAAAAAATAACTCCATTTCTTAGTTATGAAACTTCAGCTATCGCTAACGGAAAAAAGAAAAATTGCAATCTGGTTGGAGTTAGTTCTGAGTACTTCTCGATTTATAATTTAAAATTGGATAAAGGTTCCATATTTTCTGAATTGCAACAAAAAAAATCCGATGCTGTTTGTTTAATTGGTTCCAATCTCGCTATAAAACTTTTTGCTGGAAAAAATCCAATTGGAAAAACCCTAAAAACAAATCGACTACAGCTTTCCATAATTGGTATTATTTCCCCTGGAGAAAAAATAGGTGAATCGCTACAAAACATAGGGATGAATAATTATAATGATGAAATTTTTGTTCCGATAAATACCGTTTTAAGAAGGTACAAAGATCGTGGTAGAATAACTGAGAAATCTTTGATAGAACAAAATAATGATGATGACGAAGAAAATAAAGAACCTAAAACAGAAACTGAAATTACCGATCAAATAGAAAAAATAATAATTGGAATTACCGAAACTGATAATATGACTGAGAGCGTGGATATTTTGTATCGTTTATTGTTGCGAAGACACCATGAAGTTGAAGATTTTGAGATTGTAGTTCCAGAACAAATTCTTCAGCAAAAAAAACAAACAGATGATATTTTTAATATCCTTTTAGGTGTAATTGCTGCCATTTCTTTACTTGTTGGAGGGATTGGAATTATGAATATAATGTTGGCATCGGTATTGGAACGAATTAAAGAAATAGGGTTAAGAATGGCAATAGGGGCCAAAAAGAAAGACATAAAAGAACAATTTGTTTACGAAGCAGGATTAATCTCCTTGATAGGCGGAATTATTGGTATTATTTTAGGATTTATTCTGTCTTATTTAGCAGAATGGTTAACTGGAACACCAACAATTATCTCAATGTGGAGTGTTGTTATCTCTTTTTTTGTAAGTGCTTTTATTGGAGTTATTTTTGGCTATATGCCTGCAAAAAAAGCTGCAGAACAAGATCCTGTACATTCATTAAGACACAATTAAAATGAAGAAGATTCTTACTATAACTTTATGCTTGTTATTGGGGCTAATCTCTCAAGCACAAAACAAATTATCGTTAAATGATGTAATTGGTTTAGCAAAAGTAAAAAGTATTAGAAGCAAACAAATTGAAAACAAGTATCAAAATTCATATTGGCGAAATTTTTCCTATAAACGTCAATTTTTACCCTCCCTAGTATTTGATGGTACATTACCTGAATTTGAAAGATCCATTTCGAGCATAACACAAGATGATGGTTCAGAAATATTTGTAAACAGAAATATAATATCTAACCGAGCAAACCTAAGTGTTAACCAATTAGTCCCTATTACTGGTGGTAGTATTTTTATGCGTTCCGGACTAGATAACATCCAACTTTCAGGCAATATTGAATCCACCACTTACTTAAGCAGACCTGTTGAGTTTGGTTATTCTCAGAATATTTTTGGATTTAACCGTTTTAAATGGGATAAAAAAATTGAACCATTACTTTTTAGTGAAGCCCAATTACTCAAAACAGAAGAGGTTGAAGCACTTTCTATGGAAGCTGTTAACAAATATTTTGATTTATTAAGAGATCAATTAAGTATGGAAAATGCGGAGAAGAATTTCTTGAATAACGATACCATCTATAAAATAGGTAAAGGAAGGTATAGTTATGGGAAAATTGCAGAAAATGAATTATTACAACTCGAACTCTCTTTATTAAATTCTGAAATGGCTTTTGAACAATCAAAACTTAATTTTGAATTGAGCCGTCAAAAAATTGCTACTTTTTTAGGATACTCATCTCAAGAAAATATTGAATTGATTTTAGATACACTAGTTCCAAATTTTGAAGTAAATTATAACGAAGCCTTAAATTATGCCAATCAATATCATTCAGAAAAAGTACAGCAGCAACGAGAAATCTTCGAAGCTGAAATGAATGTTGCCAGAGTCAAGAGCGAAAACCGATTTAATTTTAATTTAACAGCCTCTTTTGGGCTAAGTCAAACTGCCGATAACATTGAAGATGCCTATACCTCCCCTCAAAATCAAGAATTTGTTTCTTTGGGAGTTAGAGTACCATTAATACAATGGGGATTAGGTAAAGGACGAATTAAACAAGCTCAAGCAAATGCCGATTTGGTAAACTCTATTATAGAGCAAGAAAAAATTGATTTTGATCAAGACATTTATGAAAAAGTAGCAGGATTTAACCTTAATCGAAAACAATTAAAAGTGAGTGAAAGAGCAAATGAAGTAGCAGCAAAAAGGTTTGAGGTATCAAAACAACGATACTTACTCGGAAAAATATTAGTTACCGATTTACAAATTGCTCAACAAGAAAAAGACAATGCTTTAATTAGTTACATCAATGCTTACAGAACTTTTTGGCAATCCTATTACGATATTCGAAAAACGACTCACTATGATTTTGAAAGTAAAACGGTAATTAGTAATTAAGGCTTTACTCTGTTACAACAATCTTTTGAGTATAATACCCTTTATTATCAAGTAAAAACTCCACAAAATAAATTCCTGTTTTTATAGCATGTTGCGTTAAATCGATTGCCAACTTATTATTGCCAAACAGAACCTTTTTACTGTAAAGAGTCGATACTTCTTTTCCTAAAACATCTTTGAGCTTAATTTTTAAATTTCCTGAAATACCAGCATTAAAATCAATTATTAAATGGTTTTTTGTTGGATTAGGGAACAACGTAACATTGTTAATTTTATTCACTTCCTTTATCCCTACTACAAAATCATCTTGATATTCTATTAGCGTAACATTTCCTGCAACAGTTACAATTTTTAAAATAGGCCCCCCTTTTCCTGCTGCCAACCATTTGTACTCAATCTCCTCTGGTCTTGATGTTGTAAATCCAAAACCGGCTAAATCTATAAAAGTGGTATCTATTTTATTTAAAATAGACTTTACTCTTAATACATTATACGTTCCATTTGGCAGCGTTAAAGAACCCCAACCATCAACCGTATCAATTCTTTCTAGTGATTGCCCGTAATGACCAAATGTGGGAACCGTTATTCCAAACTCAGAATTTGATGTATGATTATTATTATAATTCATAGGAAATTCATATTCTCTATCAACAGGTATATTTTGTGTTGAACTTGGAATTCCATTTATTTTAGAACCAAACCCAACGTTATCATAAGCTGATGATGATTTTTTAATGTAATTAAATACTTCGGTAATGGGCACTTGAGGTATTCCAATATCAATTCCTCTTAATGCAAAACTTGCATTATGGTTGGGGTAAAAAATAAAATTGTTAAAAAAAACTTGATAAGCTAGAGGGGTTGAAGCTACTGAAAAGAAGGTGTCAATTCGCTGAGCATTTGGCAACAATGTGGAAAAATTCCAAGAAAAGTTTGTCCCCGTTAAGGTGGGATCTAAACCCTGTATGTTTACTGTAGTACTTAAACGAACCGTATCATTAACCGAAGGCATATCTGCATCGGTAATGGTAATTTGAGCAAACAGCAAACCATTTACAAAAATGTAACAAATAAATAAGAGTAATTTTTTCATTTGAAATTAATCAATTATTAAATTTTTATCAAATATCTAAAATAATGTGATAACTAGCTAAAAATAATGACTTCTAATTACTCCTTTATATCCGTTTTTTAACGGATTGTAAAATACATTTACAATCAGTATATTTATCAATCACTAATTTTTCCGCCATGAAAACCAACATAGCCTTACTTCAACTACTACTCATTCTCTTAG
>JAJCYN010000268.1 GCA_029262915.1 Flavobacteriales bacterium | reverse complement strand
CATATTAGGTAAGCAATAAATATTGATATAAGTGCTAGTCCAATCTGAATTCCAATTTTCATAAATATAACTTTAATCGATTTGACACAAATCTACAATTTTTTTTCTCCTTTAATAACTCTGAAAGTAAAATTAATAGTATAAAAATATTTATTAATTAACAAAAGGCATAATCTATTCATTAAAGGTTAATTTGGTGGAGATAAAAATGCAAAATACATTCTACAAATCATTAATTCAAAACTTTGGTTATCAACCAACTAAAAATCAATTAACCGTAATTGGAGAGTTAACCGATTTTGTTTTTTTGAAAATAAAAAAACACTTATTTGTGTTGAAAGGTTATGCTGGTACAGGTAAAACATCTTTGGTTGGTGCGCTAGTAAAAACCTTACCTGTTATCAATTTTGATTCGGTTTTATTGGCTCCAACAGGTAGAGCAGCAAAAGTGTTGTCGAATTATGCCAATAAACCAGCTTTTACCATTCATAAAATGATTTACCAATTAAAAAGTGGGGGAGATGGTTTTACCCGATTTGTTGTAAAACAAAATAAGTTTCAGAATACTATTTTTTTAGTGGACGAAGCTTCTATGATTGGAGATGGGGGAGGTTTAAGCTCGAAACAATGGGGAGAAAGCAAAAGCTTGCTGGACGATTTGTTAACGTTTGTTTATGAGGGAATTAACTGTAAATTAGTCTTGATTGGTGATACTGCTCAATTGCCTCCTGTTGGTATGGAAATTAGTCCTGCTTTAGATGAGGATTTTTTGTATACTTCATATCATTTAAATATTGAGTTTAATGAGCTGAGTGAAGTAGTGAGGCAGGATAAGGATGCTGAAATTCTAACCAATGCGACCTATTTAAGGGGGAAAATTGCTTTTAAGAATAACGATTTGCCTTTATTTAATTCTGTAAACGTTGCAGATGTGAAAACGATATCTGGCTTAGAGTTAGAGGATGAATTGAATGACGCCTATGGTAAATTCGGTGATGATAATGTGATGTTGATTACCAGAAGCAATAAAAGAGCAAATTTATTTAATTTACAGATAAGAGCACGAATAAAATGGTTGGAAGACGAAATAGCTACGGGGGACTATTTAATGGTAGTTAAGAACAACTATTTTTGGTTAACAGATGATTCTAAGGCCGGGTTTATTGCTAATGGCGATATAGTAGAAATATTAAAAATAGGGAAAGAGGAAGAGTTGTATGGATTTCGTTTTGCCAATGTTACGGTTAGGATGATAGATTACCCAAACGAACCAGATTTAGAAGTGAAAATTCTATTGGATAGTATGTTAACTGAATCCTCATCATTACCATCAGATAAGTTTAGGGAGTTGTATGATGCGGTGTCTAAGGATTATGCCGATGAACCTAACCGGAAAAAAAGAAATGAATTAATTCGTAAAAACCCTTATTATCAAGCTTTACAAGTAAAATTTGCTTACGCAGTTACCTGTCATAAATCACAAGGTGGACAATGGGATGCTGTTTTTGTTGACCAAGGTTATTTAACCGATGAAATGGTAAACGTAGAATATTTAAGATGGCTCTATACTGCTATTACTCGTGCAAAAAAAGAATTGTATTTGGTCAATTTTAATGAGCAATTTTATTCATTAACCAAAGAAACTATTTAGACAAGCACCTTCTCACTTTACGTTCGTGTGCTTTCTTTTCTTCTATGTTACTTTGGTCTGGGAACATTATTTTACAATCATTTGTTTTCATGGCTTCTAACTCTTCCATAGCCTTATCAAAATCAGCATCAGATGTATTATCAGCCATCATAATATCAGTAAGTTCTTTGTTTCTTTTTACGCAATCACAAAAAGATCTTCCATCTTCTTCAACTTCTGGTTCTTTGTCTCCTGCTAAAGCATCTTGCAAGCTAGCTCCTTCTGTTTCATCCACTTCTTCTTGATAAACACCCGTTGAACTCGTATCTGCCGCTGTCTCCTCAGCATTGGAATCATCGACATAGGTCTCATCAACAACTTCATCAATTATTTCATCAGTTGGTTCTTCGCTCCCGCAAGAGGCTATAAAAAAGATGAATGTAAATAGGCTTAATAGTGTAAGTAAATTTTTCATATCAATAGCTTGTTTTGTGAGTTTTAAAATTAAGAAAAAGATAGCAGTTTAACTTGAAAAAGTCTGTAAGTCTGACAATTTTTTGTAAACACCAGCTTGTTTTAGTAAGTCGGTATGAGTTCCTCGCTCTACTATTTTACCTTTTTGTAATACGATAATTTCATCAGCGTGTTGTATGGTAGATAGTCGATGAGCAATAACAATAGATGTTCTGTTCTCCATTAATTTAAACAAAGCATCCTGTACTAATTTTTCTGATTCAGTATCCAATGCTGAGGTGGCTTCATCTAAAATTAATATTGGCGGGTTCTTTAATACGGCCCTCGCAATACTCAATCGTTGTCGTTGACCACCAGATAATTTCCCACCTCTATCTCCAATATTCGTCTCATAGCCATTATCCATTTCCGAAATAAAGTTGTGGGCATTAGCAATTTTTGCTGCTTCAATAACTTGTTCTTTGGTAGCATTTTTAGTGCCCAAAGCAATGTTGTTAATAATTGTATCATTAAATAAAATAGATTCTTGCGTTACAATTCCCATTAATCTACGCAGATTTTTTAAACTGATTTCTTTTATATTGATGCCATCAATTAAAATTTCACCTGTCTCCAAATCATAAAAGCGAGGTAATAAATCTGCAAAAGTAGACTTCCCTCCTCCAGATTCTCCAACTAAGGCAATGGTTTTACCTTTTTCGATGGTAATGTTTACATCATCTAAAACAATTGCATTATCATAAGAGAATTGAACATCTTTATAGGTAATTGATGTAGAGAATTCCTTTACGTCCTTAGGGTTATTTGGATCAACAATTTCGTTCTTAGCATTTAGCACTTCCTCTATTCTATCAGCAGAAGCAGCCCCTTTTAATACTATGGCGTAAGCCGTAGAAAACGCTTTTACCGGGGTTAACAATCTAGCAAAAAGAATGATGTAGGCGAAAAATTCGCTGCCACTAAAGTTGGAATCTCCTTCTAAAACTAATTTACCGCCATAGTAAACTAAAACCACCATTACAATTATGCCCATAAATTCACTCAATGGCGCTGCGGCATCTTTTTTACGAGCCATTTTCAGGGTTAATCTAGTGTGTTTATCATTTATATGATTAAATTTATTACGTACATGATTCTCTGCATTAAAAGCCTTTATAATTCTTAAACCTCCCAATGTTTCTTCAATACTTGATAATATATTTCCTACCATTTCTTGAACTTTGGTAGAAGAACGTCTTAGGCTTTTTCCTAACTGGCCTATTATCAATCCGCTAATGGGTAATAGAATCATTGCAAACAATGTAAGTTGTGGGCTCATTATAATTAGCATGCCAACGTAAAGTAAAACTGCCAAAGGTTCTCGAAACATTAACTCTAAGGAGTTCAAGATAGACCACTCTACTTCCTGAACATCGGAGGTCATGCGGGCCATAATATCTCCTTTACGTTGTTCAGAATAATAAGAAAGGGGTAAGTGCAGTGTTTTTTTATGAATTTTTTCTCTTAAATCTCGCACAACTCCAGTTCTTAATACTGAAATGTAATACAGGGCTAAATATCGAAACACATTTTTAAGTAGAGATAGAATACCTACTAATACACAAACAAAAAGTAAAGCAGCAACCTTATCGTTTTCACCAATATATTGAGACATAGTATAGTTAAAGTAATCAGTTGCATATTCTTTAGTGTAAGCAAAAGAGGGTTTAGCGGTAATTATTTCTGTGGTTTGATTAAATAATAAATTCAATAAAGGAACGAAAAGTACTATTGAAAGCAATTCAAAAACAATTGATAAGATGTTACAGAAAATATTGATGAAGGCGTACAATTTATACCCTACAGCGTATTTTAGTATTTTAACGAAACTTTTCATTAGAACAATTCTACACCAGTAAAGTTAAATGGTGTGATTTGTTTCAATTCTGTTTTAATATTATCACTAACGTTTAATCCATCAATAAATTTTGCAATGGACTCGGCTGTAATTTTTTCGTTGGTACGGGTTAACTCTTTTAATGCTTCATAAGGTTTAGGATATCCTTCTCTTCTCAGTACAGTTTGAATAGCTTCTGCAGCCACTGCCCAGTTGCTTTCTAAATCTAATGCTATTTTATCTTCATTAATCAACAATTTATTCATTCCTTTAATTAATGATGCTAATGCTAATAAGCTATGACCAATAGGAACTCCAACATTTCTTAATACCGTAGAATCGGTTAAATCTCTTTGTAAACGAGAAATAGGAAGCTTGGCGGCTAAATGCTCATAAATTGCATTGGCAATGCCTAAGTTTCCTTCAGAATTTTCAAAATCAATTGGGTTTACTTTGTGCGGCATTGCCGAAGACCCTATCTCACCTTCTTTGATTTTTTGCTTGAAATATTCCATAGAAACGTAGGTCCAAACATCTCTATCTAAATCAATTAAAATGGTGTTGATTCTTTTTAAGCCATCAAAAAGAGCGGCTAAATTATCGTAATGTTCAATTTGCGTAGTTGTTTGAGATCGATCTAGCTCCAATCCATTGTTAACATAATTATTGGCAAATTCTACCCAATTTGTTTCAGGATAGGCCACATGATGTGCGTTTAAGTTCCCCGTTGCTCCACCAAACTTGGCAGAGAAAGGCACACTTTTTACTTGTGCTAGTTGTTTTTCCAGGCGCTCTACAAAAACATAAAATTCTTTTCCTAATCGAGTAGGAGAAGCAGGTTGTCCATGTGTTTTTGCCAGCATAGGAATATCTTTCCATTCAGTAGCTTTAGCCTTGATCAAACTTACAGCTTCATCTAACATTGGGTAATAAACATCATTTAATGCTTCTTTTAAAGATAAAGGAACAGAAGTGTTATTAATGTCTTGTGAGGTTAGTCCGAAATGAACAAACTCTTGTTGTTCGTTGATACCTAAATCAGTAAATTTATCCTTGATAAAATACTCAACAGCTTTTACATCGTGATTGGTAGTTTTTTCTATTTCTTTAATTGCTAAGGCATCTTCATAAGAGAAATTTTCATAAATATTACGGATAGAACCATATAGCGATTTGTCAAAATCGGCCAATTGAGGTAGCGGTAATTCACACAAAGCAATAAAGTATTCAATTTCTACTCGTACCCTATATTTTATTAAAGCAGCTTCAGAAAAATAGTTGCCCAATTCTTTGGTTACTCTTCTATATCTACCATCAATAGGTGAAATAGCTGTTAATTCTGTCAACTCCATATTATAAAAATTGTTAAAAGACAAAAGTAACTCTTTTAGAGCAAAAAACTAGGTTGATTAATCTGTATATTTGAGCAAGTTATTAATGTAGTTTATGAGTTTATTTAAAAATTTTGGAACGGGTTTTAATGCTTATGGAAAAGCATTTAGCTTGTTATTTTCAAAAGGACTTTGGTGGTATCTTTTATTTCCTTTTTTATTAAATATTATCTTCTTTATAGGTGGGTTACTGGGTATTGGTTCTTTAACTGATTTCATAGAGGGTTGGTTGACCGATGCTATGAAAATTGAAGATGATACGATGTTTGGAGCTGAATATTTGCGTGAAGCTGCTGGATATATATCTGGCGTAATGAGTGGTTTAGTTTGGGTTATAATGAAGGTGATCTTCTTCTTTGTGTTTGCAACTTTTGGGGGGTACATTGTAATTATATGTTTATCGCCAGTATTTGCTTTTTTATCTGAAGCGGTGGAAGAAAAGTTAACAGGAAATAAATACAAGTTTAACGGGGACCAAATTATGAGAGATGTAGTGCGAGGGATACTTATTGCTTGCAGAAATTTATTCATAGAAATAGGTTGGATAATCGTAATCTTCATTTTGGGTCTATTCGTTCCGTTGCTAGGAGGAATAATTGGTACAGTAATTATCTTCTTTATTTCTTCCTATTTTTACGGTTTTGCATTTATTGATTATACCAATGAACGAAGAAGATTAACCATTAAACAGAGTGTTCGATTTATTAGAGATAATAAAGGGCTGGCTATTGCTAATGGGATGATATTTTCCTTTTTTCTATTAATTCCTTTTTGCGGGACATTTTTGGCTGGTTTTGTAGCGATATTGTCTGTTGTTGCGGCAACGGTCGCTACTCATAAAGTGGTCAATTTGTCTAATAATCCTTATGCCAAACAAAATGAAGAGGAAATAATTGAAGATATTGTGTTAGCCGAAGATGAAGAAACTAGGAGAATAGGAGAAGGCACAAAAAAGCTTGATGAAAATACTGAAGAGGGAGATGATGGGAGTACAGATGTGAATAGTGAAAATACAGAAGAGGAAGAAGATGAAAGCACAGAAGATTAAAGTTTCAGCAGTATCTTATTTAAATACACTACCTTTTGTTTATGGAATTAATAATTCTGAGCTGATTGATGAGATTCATTTTTCGCTAGACATTCCATCGGATTGTGCAAAAAAACTATTGACAGGTGAGGTAGATTTGGGATTGGTACCTATAGCGATAATTCCTCAACTTGAGGAATATCATATTATTTCTGATTATTGCATAGGAGCTGAAGGAAAGGTTGATTCTGTTGCATTGTTTAGTGATGTTCCATTGGATGAAATAGAAAGTATTTACCTAGATTATCAGTCAAAAACTTCCGTTAATTTGGTACAGGTATTGGCAAATAAATATTGGAAAATTTCTCCAAAATGGATTAAAGCAACTGAAGGTTTTGAAAATGAAATAAAAGGAAAAACAGCGGGTGTAATTATTGGAGATAGAACTTTTAAGTTGTCTGCAACCTTTAAATATAAATATGATTTGGCCGAAGAATGGTTTAAGTTTACTGGACTACCTTTTGTTTTTGCTTGCTGGATTTCGAATAAAGAATTGCCTAAACCTTTTATTCAAAAGTTCAATAATGCACTAAAACAAGGTGTAAATAGCATTGATAATGTAATCCTCAATAATAAGGGTGGCAACATTTCGGAGGATGTACTTAAGCAGTACCTCACCAAAAACATCTCTTATTTTTTAGACGATAACAAGCAAAAAGCGATTAAAACATTTTTTGAATACCAAGAATCTAAAGAAGAGATAAACATAGAACCTTAAGACTTTTAATAATAAAGTTTTTAATCCTAATCTTATTCACTATTTTTGTTTGACTTCAATGACAATCTTTACTCAACGCTTGTTGGCACAATTGATGCTAATAAGTGAGTATTAAAATTCAAGGTATGATAAAAAATATTTTATTACTGTTTCTCGTATTTATCTTTTTAGGAACTACTGCTGTTGCGCAAAAAGAGGATAAAAAAACGGGTAAAATTGGTTTTAAGATTAAAATGCAAGATGCCAGGCATAAATTTTTAACAGAAGGTAATGTTAGGATAGCCTTAAACATTTACAGAGGGTTGTTGATAGATTATACCAATAATGCTATGGTAAACTACCGTATTGGTGAATGTTATTATAGGTTGAAGAATTTTGAATTGGCTGTTGAGTACTTTCAGAATGCAAAAAATTTAAATGTAGAAGTAGATGATGAACTTTATTTTAACCTAGCACAAGCTTATCACAGAAATAATCAATTGGATAAATCTTTAGAGGCTTATAATACTTTTAATGCCAATGCATCTAAAAAGGACAAGAAGTTTTATAATATCACTAAAAGAATTGCACAGATTGATTATGCAAAAAAGATGATTGCAAGCCCCGTAAAAGTGAAAATTGAAAATTTAGGAAAGAATATCAATTCTAGAGGCGGTGACTATGCTCCTTCCATTTCTGCAGATGGTAAAACAATGATATTTACCTCCAGGAGATCTGATACAAAAGGCGGTGGAGTTGATGAAGGTGGTGATTATAAATATTTTGAAGATATCTATATCTCTGATTGGGATTCCGTGGATAATATATGGAGTAAATCCAGACCTATTGAGGGGAGATTAAATACAGAAGGACACGATGCTAGCTTAAGTATTTCTCCAGATGGAAATAGAATATTTATTTATAGGAATGATGGAGAGGTTTATATTGGAGATATTTTTGTTTCTAAAAAAAGACTTAGCTCGGGTACTTGGGGAACTCCAAAACCGTTGGAAAAACCAATAAATACTTCTTACTTTGAAAG
>JAJCYN010000267.1 GCA_029262915.1 Flavobacteriales bacterium | reverse complement strand
TATTTACCAGCTTTAGCTCCTTTAATAGAAAAGATCCCTTCAGTATTAGTGGTGTTAAACTTATAAAAAGAAGAATCTGATGGATTTAGCAACATTACTGTGGATCCTGGCATTGTTTCCCCTGATTTCTTGTCTGAAACTTTACCAGTTACGTTTATACTTTGAGTAAATGCAGAAGTTACTAATCCTAATAAGAGTATGGGAATTAGAAAATATTTAAATGGAATACTTTTCATAATTAATGCCCTCTTCCTCCTCCTCGACCACCCCAAGAGCCATTTTTTCTCATTTCTTCCATCTTTTTCTTTACAATTTTATTATACTCTTCCCTTGTAACTTCCTTCCCTTCAGTAGGTTTTGACAATTCCGTAGAAGTAATTTCTTTAAACTCAATAGTTGTTGCTGTCAATGTTTTTTTATTCTTTTTTGAAGTTAATTCCAGAATCATACCTGGTAACTGTCCATATTTTTCTGGACCAATGGAAACAGGGATTTCTGTTGTAAACCAAGCTTCTAATGTTTCGGCAGAATCTTTATAAGTAGCTTTTAAACAAGGATAACTCATAATTATTTTCATTTCACCAGTCATTTTCCAAGTTATTTTTTCGGGTTCTCCTTTTATTAAAAAGGTTTTACCCATAAAATCTTGTTGTTCTACAAAATCATTTGTTTCTGTGCTTCTGTAGGTTTGGTTATTAGCATTAGAATATCTTCGCATCATTCTTTTCATCCTGTTTTGATCGGTATCATCTACTTCAATTTTAATGTTAACATACATGGATGATTTTTCGTTAAAAACAAGCTGTTTTTTAAAAGTCATAGATTCAGGAATCATATTAGCCCATTGAGCCCAGCCTTGTTCTTCAGCTTTTTTCATGTCTGGTTTGGTATTCAACACTTCTTGGTAAATTATTTTACCAGATGTGTTTTGTCCGTTAATTCCTAAAAAGGAAGTTGTTATAATTAAGATTGATAAAAAATATTTCATATTATAAAACTTTATAAATGTAAAGTTAATGTGTTATTACATTACTAAATACCCTTTTACATAAAAGGATACAAGTAATGATAAATGGTTTTAAAGCCATTAGACTTAGTAAAATCGAAAAGGTTTAATCGTCTTATTCTGGCCAATTAGGGGTATCCTCATCATTCCATAAAACTCCCCATTGTATTTCGGATAGCTCACCATTTTCAAACCAAAGATTAAGGCTAGAAGATAAAAAACTAACCAGTTTTTGGTCTGTTTTGTCATCTGACATATCATCTAATTCGTTATCACCTAAGTTTTCATCCTCTAATAATTGAAGTACCTCATCTTTTTCTTTTCCTACCAGTTTATTTCCATTAAAAAAACATTCGGGAGAGCTAGTAGAAATAGTAGTTAGTTTCCAATTGTCTTCTTCATCAAAAGAGACAGAAAACTCGTATTCATCATAATGCCAAGATTCGGTTAAGTATCCATCTTCTTCACCTGACGCATTGTATGTGTCAACTTCATCAGGTTCTCCAATTAGGTATTTTAATTTTTCTTTTGTGCAACCGAATTGAATATCTCCTAATCCGGTTCCAATTTTTATTTCGTTTGTATTTACTTTCATCTAATCCCTATAATTAATCTAAACCCTAATATGTCATTAGAATGTTTAATTGGTTCATAATCTCTATCTGTAACGCGTAAATCTGAATCGATACTATACCAACTACCTCCTCTAATTACCTTTTCTGTCCCACTAGTTGGTCCTTTCGGATTTTTTAGAGGGCTATTACTAAAGTAATCTTCACTATACCAGCCAGAACACCATTCGCTCACGTTTCCACTCATATCATAAATTCCTAGTTCATTTGGTAAAAGAGAGCCTACTTTATTGGAAATCATTCCAGAGTTCTCATTAAATTGGGCAACTTTTAATGGATCATCATTTCCTGAATAGATAGTTTTACTTCCTTTGTTTCCCCCTTTTGCTGCAAATTCCCATTCTGCTTCAGTAGGTAAACGATAATAATATTCTTTATCTTTTTTATTTAATTTTTTGATGAATTCCATTGCAGCTCTCCAATTTATTCTCTCCACAGGAAAATCATCACCTTTATTCTTGCTTGGGTTATAACTATCAATTTTTAGCCACTCTTTTTGCCGTACTTCATATTTTCCAATATAGTAATTGCTTAGTGAGACTTTGTGAACTGGAAATTCTACTTCAAATCCATCACCAAATTCATCACCCATATTAAAAGTACCTTCGTTAACCAAAATAAATTCCATTCCAATGGAATTAACAATGGTATCGGGTAAATCTTTTGTACAAGAAGTGGCAACAATTAAAAGAAACAGTGAGTAAGTAATTCTTTTCATAAGAAATTGTATTGGAAGTCTTGATAAACTAGCTTTATCTAAACAAACAACGATCAATCTTTCGACAAGATTAGTTTAACCCTAGTTTCTTTTTTATACCAGAAGGAATAGCGTCTTTATGAACCATGTAATCAATGGTCTTATATTTTACATAAGTTTCTGAAGCATAAAAATAACCATCAGCATCATTTTTAGTTCCCCATGAATTTTTTACAATGTAATATTTTGTTCCTTTTTGGTCCTTAACAATACCAGTAATGTGCATTCCATGGTCATCGGTTGTTTCGTAATTATCAAATCCTATCTGCCTCATTTCTTGTGTTATTTCTAATTCCTTTACGGGTTCATCAAAAGCATCACTAATTTTATCTGCTCCAGCATCGCTAAAGTTTTTGTTATCTCTTCCTCTTACAGAAATAGTAGCTTCATCTTCTGGAACAATTGCTAGTCCATTTTTAAACGAAAATCCTTTTTCTGAAACATCGCTTCCCCATGCAATGGAATAGCCATCCATTATTGCGTTATCCATAATGTCAATCATTTCATTCATAGGAACATTATATACTTTTCCAAAACCCCAGTTGTCTGGTACTTCTAAAATAAATGTTTCATAAAACGGGTGATGAGTGAAGGACGAAATAGCAACATAATTATCCATATTTAACCCTAAACTTTTTGCGTAGGATAGGGGAGTGTACTTCTTACCTTTGTATTCAAATTCTTTAGGAGTTGTTCCTAAATAAGCATCTAAAACACCTTCCATTGCTTTTTTCCATGATGGAGTTAATCCTCTTTGAGGGTTTTTAATAACGGCATCTACCATTTTTCTTAAAATAGCATCCATTTCTGAATGATTATGTTTTTCGCTTCCATAATCTAATCCTTGATATACAGATTCAGGAACAATGCCATATTTTTTAATGATAAAAGGAATGTCATGAAATGCACCACCAGCACTAAAATTAAAACTACCGTGCATTCTTACATAGTTAATTGCTTTTTCTAAATAAGCATGCCTTACAATAAACATTTCTGAAAGGCCTACGGCTTCTTTTCCATTTTTGATTACTTCAGATTCTATAAAAGAGAGTGATGAAAAGCTCCAACAAGTACCTGTTCTACCTTGACTTTGAACATCTAATGCCTCAATATCTTTTACTAACGTGAAAAAATAATGACCATCTTCTTTATTTTTTATGGTATCGCTAACGACTTTATTTTCTGGAACCGAAATTTTAGCCTTGTCTTTATTTTGAGCTTGGTAAATTCCTACTGAGAGTAATACAAATAGTGTTAACGATAATTTTTTCATAGTAATATATAGTTAGTGTTAAGGAGCGTTAAAAGTATGAAAAAAATAAAAAAAGTTAGAGTTAAAGAGATTTTTTCCAGCATCTTTTTCTCTTGTGCTGAATATTCTCATAGTTTTTCCAGTTTTGAATAACTTTTTGGTTGGTTTCAAAAATCCCTGTAGTTTCCATTTCAGTTACTCCATATTTTTCCATTACCTTGTGCAATTCGTAAAACAATACGGCTGTAACTCCTTTTGCCTGATATTTTGGTGTAATACCAGTTAACATTAAGTCAATAACTTTTGG